>NZ_JBNAFX010000004.1:0-136072 GCF_049800895.1 Leisingera sp. S232
GACTTCCTACCGGGCGATCTCGAAGCCCAAATCGAAGCCTTCGTCGATCACTACAACCACCAGCGCTACCACGAGAGCCTGAACAACGTCACGCCAGCCGACGTCTACTTCGGGCGTGACCAAGCCATTCTGGAACAAAGAGAAAGGATCAAACAGAACACGTTCGAAGCGCGACGCTTGCATCACAGACAACGCGCCGCATAATCAAACCAACCAGATGAGCCGAGCACTCTCTTAGTTTACGCCGCTCTTGGACCCAAATAACCTGACGACGGACACTGCGATGATGTTTGCTGGTGCCGAGGCTTGGGGGATCCCGCAGTCGCAAGACCGACAGGCGTACTTGGGGCGACGGGTGACGATCACGCGGAATTGGGCCGGGATGATATCCAGCCGTTCAATCACTTCCTCACCAATCATATGACGCTCTGCACCGCAGGCACAGGCGCGGTGCGTTCATCGGCGTCAATTTCGGCTTCGACCTGCGCGATGGCGGTCTCGATATCCTCGAGTTCCAGTTCGTATTTAGCTGGATCGACCTTCTCAGATTTGCTCCCAAAGAGCGCTTTCTTGAAGGAGGCAAGCAACGCTTCAAGCCCCGCATTCTGATCCTGCTGCGCACGGATGAGCGCCTTCAACTCGGCGACGTTGTTTGGCAATTTATCAGGTGCGCTCATGCCCGGTTCCATACCAAAACAGGCGCAGAATGCCCCGATCAAAAGCCACCGTGAGTCACTCCGCCGCAGCCGGAGCCGCCACCTCCAGGGGGCGCACGCGCCGCCAATCCAAACCGGCAAACAGCGCCTCAAACTGGGCCGGTTCCAGGCGCATGACCCCGTTCTTGATGGCCGGCCACTTGAAGCTGTTGTCCTCCAGCCGTTTGTACGCCATCATCAGCCCGCTGCCGTCCGAATAGATCAGCTTGAGCCGATCCGCCCGCTTGGCCCGGAAGACATAGATAGGCCCATCAAACGGCTTCTGGCGCAACTGGCTTTGCACCAGGGTGGCCAAACCATCATGGCCCTTGCGAAAGTCGACCGGTTCACTGGCCACAAAGATCCGCACCTTGTGGGATGTCATGATCACGGAGCCATGGTCTGTACGATCTCGGCGATCCGTGTCGCGGGCGTCGCCGCATCAAGACGAACGGTGACGTCGCCCTTGATCACATCAATCATGCTGGAGGATGTCGTCACCAGAGGCTGGGCCACGGGCACAGGCGCCTCGATCTCGACCGGAACAAAATCCATGCCTTCCAAATTGGGCAAAACCAACTTGCCCTGACGCACCATCCGCCGCCAATCAGACACCATGCTTGGGACCAACTCATAACGTTCGGCAACCTGCTTAACCGTCTCGCCTTCGATCAACGTCTCAGCAACAATCCGGGCCTTCAACTCTGGCGGCCAATCTCGTTTCCCATCTGCCCGGCGCGCCACCATTGCTAGAAACTCACTTGTAGCTCCCATCGAAAAACTCCCACAAATCAAAGAAGCCTCTGAATCGCAGATCAACCGCTATGCCGTAAGTGTGGGGACGGAGTACCGCTTACGATCGGACCTCTCTCCCACCAAATGATATTGAGCAGATCCCCGCGCCGCCCCCAGAACACGAACAGATGTCCGGAATAGGGGGCAAGCTCTAGGGCCTTATCGGGCTGCGACGCCGACGTGTTGATACCTCGCCGGATGTCCGTGACACCCGTCGCCAGCCAGACGCGCGTATTGCTGGGAACCGGGATCAAGCCATTAACCCCTGTACCAAACCAATGATGGACCCAAGAGACACCGGCCCTTCGATCAACACGCGCCGCCCATCGGACAATGTAATATCAACCTTGTTTGCGGAAAGTGCGGCGGCGGGCGTGGCAACAATATCCGGAACTGAATGGGAGGCTGCCGCCGACACATCCAATTCGAAGAAAAAGACGCGTCCGTAGGCATCGCAAGATCTTCCGCATCCGGCGCAAATCGCGGGTCCTTCAACCAGTTGTGGATCATATTGGCATTGGCGCTATAGCGCCGTGCTATCTGTGCCACCGAGGCCCCTGGAAGAACGGCCTGCTGGCAGATCTCCCGTTTTTCCTCGTCAGACCACTTCCGACGCTTTTTGCGATTACTCATAACTGTCCCCTAAGTGTCCATTTAGCCAAGCGGACACTTAGATCACCCAGCAACGACGCGTGAGGTCGGGTTCATCGGACGCTCACTTTACTGGTCCAGGCCCCACAGAAAAATCGCTCTGGGCACAAACCAGTGCCCAGAGCGATTTTTCTGAAGTTTTGTGTTTTAGGGGTAGTAGCTGCGCACCAGCGCAGTTGCGATGAGACTCCAGCCGTCGGCTACAACGAAGAACGCCAGTTTGAACGGCAGAGACACAATCGCTGGCGGGACCATCATCATCCCCATTGACATCAGAATGGCGGCCACAACGAGATCAATAACCAAGAATGGCAGGAAAACCAGAAATCCGATCTGAAAAGCACGCGAAATTTCTGAGAGCAGAAAGCTCGGCACCAGAGCAGATAGCGGTGCCTCAGGGGCAGGGTCCAAGCCTTGCGTTTCGAGTCTGAGGTCAGCAATTGCATAGAACGTGTCCGGATCCAGCCGGTTGGCCATAAAAACCCGGAATGGCTCCAAGCTGCGGGTTATCGCTTCGCCGGGTTCAAGTTGCTCTTCCAAAAGAGGGTTGATTCCGGTGGCCCAGGCTTCGGTGAAGACCGGCTCCATAATGAAATAGGTCAGAAAAAGCGCCAGGCTGATAATAAGCATGTTTGGCGGCGCTTGCTGCAGGCCGATACCCTGGCGCAGAATTGACAAGACAGTCACCAGAAACGGGAAGCAGGTGATCATGATCAGCAGGCCGGGGGCCATGCTGAGCACTGTAATCAGAAGGATCAACTGGATTGAGCGGGCTGAGATCGACTGCCCGTCTGCCAGTGAAAGGCTCAATTCTTGAGCCAGGGCGGTGTGCGGCAGCGTCAGAAGAACTGCTGACACAAAAGCCGCCCGCACAAATGTCGAATGTGTCATCCCAAACCGCTTTGAAGATCGGCAATTTCCGTCAGACGCACGGCCAGTTGGCCGGCTTGGTCGCCTTCCAGTTCTTCCAGCTGACCGCGGGCCACCAGCCTGTCACCGACGTAAAGATCCACGGGGTCTTCAACCCGTTTGTCCAATGTCAGCACGGCGTTTTCTCCGAGGCTGACCAAGTCGCGGATCAAGGGACGGGCTTTTCCGACCGATACAACCACTTCGACGGGAACTGAGACGAATGGGTTGCTTGCGTCAGCGGACTTCATGTTGAGATCGGCAGCGTCATCCATAGTGGCTGTCCTCATTTGCGTGATAGGTAAAGGCCTCAATCGATTCATGGATCGACTCGAGGAGGGCATCGCAGTTTATTTCGCACTCAGTGCTGCCAACGCTCAGGTAGGCTTGACCAGGTGACAACACGCTGTCTTCTCTCACCGTTACGGGTACTGAAAATTTCTCTGGCAAAAGGCTGCGCACGGCGGGACCTTCTCCCGGAGCAACCACAATCTGCATTGGCTGATCAGTCTGCCCCTTTGCCATACCGTCGAGCTGGTCGACAATGTGATGACCGAAGGAAGCCGCCATTGCATCCGGCAACACAGCGCTGGTCAGTACTTTGAACATCGGATCCAGTGAATCGAGAAGCTGGCTTTGGGCTTCCTGATAGGTGAAATTCAGATCCTCCAGAGAGCTGGCCAGTTCGGCTGAGATACGGGTGTTCTCTTGATCTTTTGCTGACACCGCGTCATCCCAGCCGGCGCTGTAACCGTTTTCGAAGGATGCGAGCCGCTGTTCTTCGATGACCTCTTCCGAAATTGCCGGTAGAATGGGCTCTACAGGCGTTTTCATCCCAAAATCTTCGAGTAAATGGGCAATTGTCATCAGGCTTGCTCCTTGTTCTCTTCTAGCCAGCCGCGCAGAATCTGGACCGTTTCCTCTTGCCGTTCGCCAATGAGATTGCGCAGCCTGTCGACCGGGTCATCCATTCCGCCGCCCATTCCACCGAAACCGGCAGCTCCCATCAGATCTCCGCCGGTTCCCATGGCCGGTAGGTCTCCCAATGGTTCGAATTGCCCGGTTTCGTTGTTTTCAATCTCGCCATCCAGCGCGAGATTCGCTCCCAGATCGGGGGCAGTCATGAAACTGTCACCGCCCATACCGGGCAGGCTTGCCAAGGCATCTGCTCCCGAACCGGCTGCTTCCAGGGCCGGAGTCGCCTGGTTCGACAGAATCGGGCGCACCACGAACAGACCGAGGATCAGACTGACAATGGCAAGAGCCAGGATTTGAACCAATGACATGGCGTCAAAATTGAGCTGATCCATGAAAGACGACGTCACAACCGTGCCTTGAGGTTCTACGGCAGGAAGCTCCATCGACTTCAGAGTGATTACGTCGCCGCGGTCTGCGTTGAACCCCACAGCTGCGGAAATCAGTTCCCGCAAAGCTGCCAGTTCCTCGTCCGGTCGGGGCTGGAAGATGGTCTCGCCTGTGTCATTGGTGACGCCGGTGCCATTGATCAGGACCGCTACTGTCAGGCGCTTGATCGCACCGGGGCCGCGCAGAATCTCCTTTTCAGTTTCTGAGACTTCATAGTTGATCCGCTCCCGGGTTGCGCTTGTGTTGGCCTTTGATCCTTGGCCGGAAGCGGCATCGCCATCGGGGATGTTGGAGGCGACTGTGACTTCTCCTGATTGGTTGGTCGAGGAATCGGCCCGTTCTTCAACATCGGTGCTGACCGCGACACGGCTTTTCGGATCCACCAGTTTTTCGCGGATCGATTCGGTGTCGGTAACGCTTTCCACGCTGACTTCGACAACGGCGTTGCCTTGGCCGACGCGGGCTTCCACCAGGCGCAGGACACGTTCGCGAATCGTTTGGGAGCGGTCATCAACGCCGGCGCCAGCCGCTGCCGCTGTATCCGAAGAGCCAACCAAAGCTCCGTTCGCGTCGATCACTGCGACGTTTTCTACGGGCAGACCAGTAACGGCTGATGACACCAGAAAGCGGATGGCATTCGCCTGGGCTGGGGTGATCGGAGACCCCATCGGCACAATAGAGACCGAAGCCGTCGGCTCAACCGTGCGCTGAAAAGGGTTCGATCCGGTGTTGGCAATATGAACCCGCGCCTGGCTCACATGGGGGCTGGCGACAATGGTTCTGGCCAATTCCCCTTCTTTTGCGCGCCAGTAAGCTGCATCGAACATTTGAGAGGTGGTGCCAAATCCGCTAAGCGAATCAAGCAATTCATACCCTTTGCCACCGTTGGCAGGCAGGCCTTCGCTGGCGAGTGTCATTCGCAGTTCGTCGCGTTGGGTGGAAGGCACATAAATCGAGCCGCCTCGCACCTCAAATTGAGTGCCGCGCTGTTCCAGCGACCGCACCACATCTCCTGCCGAACCACTTTCCAGCCCGGCATAGAGCAGTGTCATTGTTGGCTTGCTTGCCACATGGGACATTGCGATGACGCTGAGAATCATGATGGCCGTGGCCCCCACGGCAATCAGACGCTTCCGCATATCCATTTCTGCCCAGACATTCTTGATCTGCTGCACATTAACCTCCGTCGCACCGGCGTTCTCTCCGGCATGCAACCGTTTTGACGCATCGGCCTTAACATTCGGTTAGTTCCTCACAGGTTATGAAGAAGCTGCACGACGTTTTAGGGATAGCCATGACAGACGCTGCAGTAGATATCGAAGCAGAAGCTCCGGCCAAGAAAAGCAAATTACCTCTGATTATCGGGGTGGTGTTGGCATTGGTTGGAGGGGGCGGTGGATTCTTTGCCGTTCAGTCAGGCCTTCTTCCCTTTGGTCAAAAAGCGGCACCAGAACCGGTGCACGCGGCCGAAGTGGCGCCAGAAGGCGTGGACACCGGCGAGTCGGCAGCAGATATTGCCAATCTTGCCTTTATCGAAATGGATCCGATTATGATTACCCTGCGCAAAGCCAGTGGTTTGAAACATCTTCGGTTCCGTGCCCAGTTAGAGGTCGGCTTGGCTCATCAGGCCGAAGTCGAAAAAGTCCTCCCGCGGGTTGTCGATGTCCTGAACAGCTACCTAAGAGCACTGGAGCTAGAGGATCTGTCCGATCCGATGGCGTTGCCAAAACTGAGGGCGCAAATGCTGCGGCGGATCAATATCGCAACCGGCCAAGGCCGGGTGCGCGATCTGCTGATTATGGATTTCGTACTGAACTAGGAGGACAGGATGGACATTATAGCTGATATCCTGCTTGCGGCCGGAGCGCTGGGTGCCGGATTCTATTGCTTGGTGCTGTCGCGCCGGCTGAAGCGATTTAATGACCTGGAAAAAGGAGTGGGCGGCGCGGTGGCCGTCTTGTCTGCGCAGGTTGATGATTTGAACAAGTCACTGCAATCAGCGCAGCAGGTGTCGGATGGCTCCAGCAAAGCGCTGCAGCAGCTGACAGGGCGTGCCGAATCGGTGGCGCAGCGGCTGGAGCTGATGATGGCTTCGATGCATGATATTCCTGAAGCCGAGACCGCGCCGACTTCAGCCGCGGCTGCGGACGAGGATGCCGCAATGGCCGCTGCTTTAGATGCCGCTGCTGAGACCCAGGAGGAGGCAAAGTCTTCTGGTTTGATGTTTGTGCGCCATAACCGCAGCCAAAACCGGGTGGCGTGATGGCAAAAGGAGCAGGAAAAAGCAGACGGTTCCGGCGCAGCGGGACGTTGATGATGCTGGCTTTGCTGCTGATGGGGTCTGCCATCGTGCGGCTGGGGCTTGAAGCAGGCCCTGCCATAGCCCGTGAAGTCGCAAGTTTGAAAGAGGGTGGCCAAGAAGAGCCTGCGCACCAAGGTGAGACACAGCGAGGGGCGATGCCCGACACTGCCGAGCTTCAAACGATGCTTGCCGCATTTCAGCAGCGTGAAAAGGTCTTGGCCGCGCGTGAGGCGGAAATTCAGGACCGTATGAAAGCACTGGAAATCGCTGACCAGGCAATCGAGAAGAAACTCGCGGCCTTGGAGCAGGCAGAAGAAAATCTGCGTGCAACTCTCGCTCTGGCGGATGGCGCGACAGAAGCAGATGTGTCCCGCCTGACGACGGTTTATGAGCAAATGAAGCCCAAGGATGCATCCGCGTTGTTCGAGGAAATGGACCCGGCCTTTGCGGCAGGATTCCTGGCCCGAATGCAGCCTGAGGCCGCTGCAGGAATAATGGCCGGTCTCAGCCCTGAAGCGGCTTATACTATCAGTGTGGTGCTGGCTGGGCGCAATGGATCTGTGCCCAAGGAATAACTTGGGCGCAGCGGCTTAGTCTTTCCTTAGGGAGACTCGCCTAAACTAGTAAAAACCAACGGAATTCGGAGTGAACCTATGATCGGGATTGTGGGCATTGTGGTGATCTTTGCCATGGTCTTTGGCGGATACCTTCTGGCCGGCGGCAAATTGGCGATCATCATTAAGGCGCTGCCGTTTGAAATGATGATGATCGGTGGGGCCGCAGTTGGCACCTTCCTAATCAGCAATGACATGGGCGGGATAAAACACACGCTCAAGGATGTTGGTAAGGTTTTCAAGGGGCCTAAATGGCAACCCGATGACTACAGGGATCTGTTGTGCCTGCTGTTTGCATTGATCCGGATTGCCCGTGCGAACCCGGTTGAAGTCGAACAGCATATCGAAGACCCAGAGAATTCCTCCGTTTTCAACAAGTATCCTAAAATCCTGGCGGACAAGGAAGCTGTGAACCTGATCTGCGACACAATGCGTTCGGCATCGATGAACTATGATGATCCGCATCAGGTGGAAGAAGTGCTGGAAAAGCGGATAGAAGCGAACCATCATCATGCCCTGCATGGCAGCCATGCTTTGCAAACTCTCGCAGACGGGCTTCCTGCACTTGGGATCGTTGCCGCGGTTCTTGGCGTGATCAAGACCATGGGCTCAATTGATCAGCCGCCCGAGGTTCTGGGCAAGATGATTGGTGGTGCTCTTGTGGGGACTTTCCTGGGCATCTTCCTGGCCTACTGTTTGGCCGCTCCCTTTGCCGGAAAGGTGAAGAACGTGGTTGAGGATGACGCGCATTTCTATCAGTTGATCCGGGAAGTTCTGGTCGCAAACCTGCACAATCATGCAGCTGCGATTTGCATCGAGGTTGGTCGCCAGAATACGCCTTCCCACTTCCGTCCGGGCTTTTCGGAACTTGAAGAAGCCCTCAAATCGGTGAAGCAGGACGCAGCATGATCTGGCGGGCATTTGCCACTGCAGCTGTTCTGCTGACGGCGGGCGCAGCACAAGCGCAGACCATTGTGACCCGCTCGGGTGAGCACAAGGGTTTTACGCGGCTGGTTATGCGGTTGCCTGCTGACGCTGATTGGTCGCTGACGCAAAGCGGAACAGTCGCAACAATAAACATTGATGCGCCGGAAGCTGTGTTTGACACCTCCCGTGTGTTTAATTTGATCCCCCGAACAAGGCTGCAATCTCTAGCTCAGAATGGTCCAGGGCAACCACTTCGGTTGCAATTGGCCTGTAGCTGCACTGTCTCTTCCTACCTGCAGAAAAACGGCTACTTGGTGGTCGATATCCGGGATGGCGGCAAACATTCCGCGAAGCCGCAATTCAATGCTGCGTCTAGTGTTCTGCCGCTCACACCACAGATGCCGCAGTCCGGGTACCGTTTTGGCTTTTCCCAAACGGCTGCAACAGATGCACGTCTGGCGCTCGAGCTTGCGGCGGCGAATGCCGTGTCAGGTGACAATGGTAAGGCGGCCCCCTCCCAGGAGACACAGGTCCAAGCCGGCGCAGGATCGGTGTCAGCAGTTGAGAATGAACTTTTGTCGCAGATCAACGGGCTGACCCTGCCGCTGGACGGCCGCCACGATATCGCAGTTGTACAAGAAGCCGAACCCTTTGATGAGGCTGTTCTGGAAGAGCGCCCTGTTAGCATTCCCGAAACATCCTTAATGATTGATTTGAAGGATTCTGAACGTGCTGCTGCAGTTGACCTGTCCGAACAGCGGCTCCTACAGCAGATCAGCCGGGCAGCGAACCAAGGCCTAGTGATTGTATCAGAGGAACATCCTTCTGTTGAGGCAGACACCGTCGGCCTTGACCCGTTTGGCGCGGCAGACAGGCCTCTCAATCCGCTTGACCATATCTCAGTGACCTCTGCGATTGATCGTGAAACCGGGTTGATTGCGGCTTTGGCCGCTGACCGCGGCGAGGAGTCTCATTGCCTGAAAAGCCGGGATCTCGCTGTTCATACCTGGGGTGAAGAAGGTCCGTTTGCTGACCAGCTGGCACCTTTGCGCAGCGCTTTGGTGCAGGAATTTGATGATGTGAATCCGGCTAATGTCTATGCGCTTGTCCGGCTGTATCTTTACTTCAGTTTTGGTGCGGAAGCACGCTCGATCAAAGCGCTGCTGCCTCCTGAGCAGCAGAGCAGTTCTGAAGCCGCCCTTCTGGACACAATGGCAGTCCTGATGGATGGTATCGATCTGCCGGTCAATCATGTGCTTTCCAGTCAGCAAGGCTGTGATAGCGACAGTGCCCTGTGGGGCGTCCTGGCTGACGGCGAAGTCAAGAGGAGCGCCAACACCGACGCCATCCAGCAGGCGTTCTCCAAGCTGCCAGCTCATCTGCGTGTGCATTTGGGCCCGCGTGTCAGCAAGATGTTTGCCGAAGCAGGAAACCATCACGTCGCAGAGGCGATTTTGCGGGCTGTGGACCGGACCGGAGTAGAGGATGTTCCTGAGATCAATCTGGCCGAAGCGGCAATAGCAGAGCTGGAAGGCGACAGTGAAAGGATGGCTGAGGAGCTGACGAGCGAAGTCGTTGAAAGAACGGGCAATGCGCCGACTGCATTGATCGAACTGGTTGCCTTGAGCGTGAAGGAGAGGAAAGCGATTTCGCCTGATGTTCCTGATTTGATTGCGTCTTATGAATTGGAGAGCCGCGAAACTGAACTTGGTGCCGAACTCCGTTTTGCTTTGGTGTCTGCAATGGCTCTGATGGGGCAATTCCACGAATCGTTCACAGAATTGGAGAGCGTGACTGAAAGGGATGGCCCAGCTGCGCGGGCCGCCGCACTGGAACCGCTGATGCTGCTCTTGGCAGAGCGAGCCGACGACGTAACCTTCCTGCAGCATTCCTTGATGTTTGCCGAGCTGGCGACTCCGGCTGAGGCCGCGCCTGTGGCAGAACAGGTGGCGCGCCGGCTGCTGGAGTTAGGTTTTGCGCAGCAGGCGCAAGATCTTCTGACCAAACTTGCACTGGAGCCGGAAAACGAGTCGCGCCGTCTGTTGATGGCAGAGGCTGCTCTGGAATTGGAAAAACCGCATCGGGCACTTGTCGAATTGATGGGGCTGGAAGGGTCAGCTGCCAACAAAATGCGAGCGCAGGCTTTATGGCGCAACGGTGAATACAGCCGGGCAGGTGAGTATCTGCTTGGCGAAGACGAGACAGGCGCAGCTGCCCGGGGATTCTGGCATTCAGAAGATCTTGAGGCAATTGAGGCCATAGATGAAAGGGCCGAAATACGTTTTGGCTCCGTTGCCTCGGTCACGACGCAAATAGGAGAAACTGCGCAGGATCCTGTAGGGTTGGCTCCGCTTGCACACGCGAGGGCACTGGTGGAAAGCAGCGAAGGCACCCGCGGCGGCATTGCGGACCTGCTGAACCAGATCGAAGCAGGTTTGGACAAACCTGAAGAAGACCAGTAAGCCTGACTGGGATCTCCTGATTTTCCGGCCGCCTTTTAAAAGGCGGCCGTTGTATTTTCTGATAACATTTTGTCAACCAGCGGCCGCTAACGTGACAGACGGGTGAATCCTGAATTGGAACGGGCAGAATGCCGGACAAATACATAACAAATTGCCCGAAAGGGCAGGTTTTGCGTGCAGCAGACCATGGGTGCATGGCCGCCGGTCTGTGGTGCATGTGCATGCCATCTTTCTACTCAACATTTCTTTTCCGTTTCGGTCTGCGAAGGGGACATTTGCTGCGGCAAATTCGATGCTGTCTGCAAGCTGTTCAGTTTGTGTTGGCCTTGAAGAAATGGCCATATTTCAATGGCTTGATCACCATCATGCGCAAGCCGTCAACAGAAGCGGGGCGTCTGGGCGCCATGCAGTTCGGGAAACATAAACTGCGGGGCCTGACCAGTGCCTAAGCTGACAATAGAACAACTTTTCAGTCCGACGGTTTTGCTTGCGCTTGCGCTGATGGCCATCATTGTAATGATGATCCTGCCGATGCCGGCCTGGGTATTGGATGTCGGTCTAGCGGCATCCTTTGGACTGGCAATCCTGATCTTCACCATCACATTGTTCATTGAGCGGCCATTGGACTTTTCGTCTTTTCCAACGATACTTCTGGCCTCCTTAATGCTGCGATTGTCGCTGAATGTATCGTCGACCAAACTAATCATCGGACAGGGGCATACTGGCACCGACGCGGCGGGCGATGTGATCGAAGGCTTCGCTCAGTTCGTCATGGGGGGCAGTGTTTTCCTCGGCCTTGTGGTTTTTGGCGTTCTGCTGATTGTCAACTTCATGGTTATCACCAAGGGTGCGGCGCGAATGGCTGAAGTCGGCGCGCGGTTTGCTCTGGATGGTATGCCGGGCAAACAGCTGGCGATTGACGCCGACATGTCGGCCGGTGCGATTGATCACCAAACGGCCAAGGAGCGCCGGGAACGTGACCAGCAGGAAACCACTTTCTTCGGCTCGCTTGATGGTGCCTCGAAGTTTGTCAAGGGCGATGCCGTTGCTGGTTTACTGATCACTTTGCTGAACCTGGTCATGGGGCTGATCATGGGTGTCCTGGTCCATGGCATGCCGGTTGGCAGTGCCTTTGAGACCTATGCAATCTTGACCGTAGGTGATGGCTTGGTTTCGCAGATCCCTTCGGTAATCATTTCCATTGCGGCGGCGCTGCTGCTGGCCCGTGGCGGTACTACCGGTGCCACAGACACCGCCCTGTTTGAACAATTCGGCCGTCATCCTGCTGCACTGACCACTGTTGCCGTGCTGATGGTGATGTTCGCGCTGGTTCCGGGCTTGCCCTTTTTGCCGTTTGTGACCGGCGGCAGCGTGCTGGGGTTCATGGCCTTTAGAATGGCCAAACAGAAAAGGGATGATGCCGAAGCGGAGATCGAGGAAAAGATCGAGGAAGCCGCGGACCCGGCTGCATCACGGCCGCTGGGCGATATCCTGGACCTGGATGATCTGCATTTAGAGTTTTCGCCGGATCTGGTGGGCATGGTGCTTGATGCCGGCACCGGGCTGGATGCCAGAATTGCCAATATGCGCTCCCACATTGCCACGACATTCGGTTTGATCCTGCCGGAAATCCGGCTGACTGATCAGCATGATCTGGAAAGAGGCACTTATGTCATCAAGGTTCAGGGGGTGGAGCAGGTCCGCGGTACGCTGCACCCGGATATGATTCTGGCGCTCATGCCTGACAATCATGACACACTTCCGCCGGGCACTGATGTGACTGAACCGGTCTATGGCGCACCGGCTCGCTGGATTTCAGCAAAGGCTCAGGAGCAAGCCGCGCTGGCCGGCGCCACGGTGGTCACGCCTCCGGAAATTTTGGCGACCCATCTTCTTGAGATCATAAAGCAGAACTTCTCCCGCTTGCTGACACTCAAATCATTGCGCCGACTGCTGGACGAGATGACACAGCTGTCCGATGGCTTCAGGTCTGAAGCAAACCGCAAGCTGTTGGATGCATTGGTGCCGGACAAGGTGCCGATGGATACCTTGCATGCAGTTCTGCGGCTTCTGCTGGAGGAGCGGGTGTCGATCCGCAACATGCCTCTGATTCTCGAATCGATTGCTGAGGCGCGGATGCACACAACCCAGCCAGAATTGATTTGCGAGCATGTGCGCCAGCGCCTGGGTTTCCAGCTGGTGGCCGAAATGAAGCGCGAGGACGGCACCATTCCGCTGATCCAGTTGGCACCGGAATGGGAGGATAAATTCTCTACGTACCAGGTGGATGCTCAAGGTGCCGGCCTGGATATTGCGTTACCGCCTGACCTGTTTAATCGGCTTGCAGACGGGTTGAGCGACAAGCTGGTGACAATCACTGATCAGGGCATTTTTGCCGCAGTTGTAACGTCAACCCGCCGCCGCCGGTATTTGAAGACAATCCTTAAGTCGCGAGGCATTACCAACCCAGTTCTGTCGTTCGAGGAAATCGGCCTCGAGGCACGGCCGGCTCTGGTCGGAATGGTTCAGGCATGAATATGAATTTTCTGCCGCCGGAGCTGGTATTGCTTCTGGGAGCAGGATTCTGGCACGCAGCTATCGTCTTTCTGCGTGTTTCCGCCATGGTGTCGGTCTTGCCGGCCGTGGGCGAACTTTATGTTTCAGCTCGGGTCAAACTGGCAATCGCCCTGGCCTTTACCTTTATCGTGGCTCCTGCGCTTCCGCCTTATCCCGAACCAAACGGTGTCATGGGCTATGCGCGTTTTGCAGTGACAGAGGCCATTATCGGTCTAGCGTTAGGCATTGGCGTGCGAATTTTTGTACTGGCCTTGCAGACGGCCGGAACGATTGCGGCACAAAGCACGTCATTGTCACAGGTTCTGGGCGGCATTGGCGCGGAACCAATGCCCGCTCTTGGGGCAATTCTCATGATCTCAGGTGTAACACTGGCGGTCATGCTTGGGCTGCATATCCGAGTGGCTGAGCTTCTCATCGGTTCTTACCGGATGTTTCCCGCCGGGCAGTTTCCTGCAGCGGCGGGACTGACAGAGTGGGGTGTGTACCGGATATCAGAGAGCTTTTCGATGGCGTTCACTCTCGCCGCTCCCTTTGTCATCACTGCAGTGATCTACAATTTGGCGCTTGGCGTTATTAACAGGGCAATGCCGCAGCTAATGGTTGCCATGGTTGGCGCTCCGTTGATCACATTTCTTGGATTGTTCATCCTTATGGTCGGCAGTCCAATGATCCTGGATGTATGGTCCCGTGCGCTGATGGCGTTCCTCTCCAATCCTGGGGGCGGAATGCCATGAGCGACAAGGACGACGATTCCGACAAGTCATTTGAGCCTACGGAACAGAAGCTCCGCAAAGCCCGAGAAAAGGGCGAGGTGGCCAAATCCACGGACTTGTCCGTGTCGGCAGCCTATCTCGGCTTGATTGTGGCGCTCTACTCGGCAGGCAGCTCCGGGGTTGAGGGAATGGGCTCAGCGCTGATGGCGTTTTTGGACCAGCCCGACCGGCTGGCTGCAATGTTTTTTAACGATGGATCTACTGCCGCCCCTACAGGCGGCTTTATAACCAGCGTTTTGCGGCCGGTTCTTCCGTGGTTTCTGGTGCCGTTTGTCCTGGTTTTGCTGTCTATTGTGGGCCAGCGCGCTTTGGTTTTTGCCCCCAGTAAGCTGGAACCAAAACTGTCGCGAATCTCGATCATATCTAATGCAAAAAACAAGTTTGGCCGTTCCGGCCTGTTTGAGTTTCTGAAGAGTTTTCTGAAACTGTCTCTCTATTCCGTTTGTTTGGGCGTCTATCTGAACTACCGGCTGCCTGACATGATCTCATCGTCGGGTACTGGACCGCAATCTGTTGTTCTGATGCTATCGCAGCTTGCGCTCGAGTTTTTGTTTCTCGCGCTGATCATTTCTTTGGCCATCGGGGTTGTGGATGCGGTTTTTCAGCATGCTGAACATCACCGTAAGAACATGATGTCGCGAAAAGAAATCCAGGATGAGATTAAGGACGCTGAAGGCGATCCTCATATGAAGGGCAAACGGCGCCAGCGCGGCCAGGAAATTGCGATGGGTCAGATGATGGCGGCTGTGCCGGATGCGGACGTGGTGATCGTCAACCCGACCCATTATGCGGTGGCCTTGAAATGGAGCCGCGAAAAGGGGGCTGCTCCGGTTTGTGTTGCCAAAGGGGTTGATGAGGTCGCCGCGGCTATCCGGCGGGTTGCCAATGAAAATGCGGTTCCCATACACAGTGATCCGCCAACCGCTCGGGCCTTGCACGCAGCAACTGAGATTGGTGATGAAATTCTAGAAGAACACTATGCACCGGTGGCAGCAGCAATCCGCTTTGCCGAAGAAATGCGCAGGCGTGCCAAAGGGAAGGTTACATGAAGCAAAAGATGCTAGACCAAATGGCGGCAGTGACTGCTGCACAATACATGCAAGAGCATGCCAAAATTCAACCGGCATTGGCTCGGGAAGCCGAATTGCGCGGTCAGTTGGCCAGACTCAATGACCAGGTCCAAGCGACACGCGCGCTGACAGACGGCGACCACGCGCTAAAAGCCCTTGGTGCGGATCTACTCTGGCAGGGATGGCATACCCGCACACGGCGCCAGCTGAACATGGATCTGGCTAAAGCCACGGCGCAAAAACTGCGGATGATGGATGAATTGCGCAAGGCATTCGGACGTAAGCAAGCCGTTGAAACAATGGCTGCCGCTGAACGTAAACGCTGCAAGACCGCGCGGGCAAAGATGCTGATGGACAAGCTTCTGGACAGCTGAAGTGTATGGCTCAGGCCGAAAAAAGGCCGGTTCTGCGGAACCGGCCTGGTATTGTCAGTTTGTCAAAATTGTTAGGTCAGACGTCCTGCCGTGAGATATCCATGATCAGCACATCATAAACACCTTTGCCGACATGTTTCTGTGCGGCTTCTCGCAAGGCGGTGCGCAGCGGTTCCAAGACATCAGACCGTGTAAAAGCCCCGCGAAAGCCGCCCATGTTTGCGTGATCGAAAAGAACCTGCAGGAAGGCATCACGCAGTTTTGGTTCATAAGCCCTTACTTTTTCGCTGGTGCCTGTTGCCGCTTCCAGGCTGAGGGATATGACGACCAAGGATGTCAGTTGGTCGCGATCGACAACCGGCACCACGAATTGATTGTTGATCTTGATGTACTCCCGTAAGTCCTCCTCGCTTTCTTCGGCGGGTTCTTCCGCGTCCTCAGCAGGCATATGGGCAGCTTCTTCTCCTGCGGCGGCGTGGTTTTCTTCAGGTGCGGGCGCCAGCATAATGCCGGCGCCGATACCGCCTCCGGTTCCGAGGAGCAGCAGGATGATAGGCAGGAGTTTTGATAGCATGATAACTCTCAGAATGGCAGGACTACATCAAGCAGCTGCTGGCCATAGCGCGGCTGCTGCATGTCAGTGATTTGGCCGCGGCCGCCATAGGACACTCGGGCGGAAGCAATTTTGTCATAGGTGATTTCGTTCTGTCGGCTGATGTCCTGGGGGCGGACATAGCCGGTCACCAAAAGCTCGCGCAGTTCGAAATTCACGCGCAGTTCCTGGGTGCCGCTGATTGCCAGAACTCCATTGGGCAGAACATCGACCACCGTTGCAGCAACCCGCAGTTCAAGTTTTTCACTGCGCTTGACAGATCCTTTTCCGCCGGAGGCGCTTGAACTGCCAAGCTCAACTGCTTCTGCCGACGAGGCGCCATCAGGCAACTTCTGATCCAGTCGTTGCGGCAGTCCCAGCAGCTGCGGTACGTTCAGGGTTTCTGATCCTGAGCGGGACCGTTGGGTATCGTTGGAAATTTCAGCTTCTTCATCGATTTCAATCACGACCGTCAGGATATCCCCGCGCTTGATTGCACGACGGTCACCCAGAAGAGACTGCTGCGAACCGCTCCAAAGCGAGGCGCCGTCGACAGTACGCCGGGCATGGGTTTGGGCCGGCAGTCCCTGATAGAGCATGGCTACATGCTCGGGTGTTTCGTTTGCCGGTGTGAAGGAAGGGGCTTTGCCCAGGTGATCCATCCGGCCGCAGGCACCCAGCAGGGCAAGCCCGTACAGCATCGGTTTTACAAGAGAAAATTTCTTAGACATCAGTTTACCTCTACGGATCCGTCTTCGGTAATCCGGCCAGTGACGGTGGTGCGGGAAGAAAGGTTCATGACCCGGACAGCCTCACCGGCCGAACCGCGACCAAGCGCGCGTCCATCTGCAGCGATGGAAAGCCCGCCTTGGCGGAAAATCAGCGTCACAAGGTCATTGCGTTCGACAATGGCGGGCGGACCGATATCGCCCGGGCGCAAGGGTCGGCCTGCATAAAGAGCCACACGTGCTTCCATGCCGATAACGTCGCCTGGAATGGACAGCGCACCTAAAATCTCGCCCTTCTTCAGGGCCAGGTCTTCGGCGTTTACAATTGCTTTCGCACGGATTGTGCGTGTCGGAACCAGGTAGTCCGCCCAGACAGGCGGGGCACACAGCACGGCGGCAATCAGACAGGCAAGAGCATGTTTCATCAGCGTACCTGTGTGGTTGCGCCCATCATCTCGTCGACAGCCGAGATGACCTTGGCATTCATTTCATAACCGCGCTGGGCTTCAATCAGTTCTGTCACTTCGCGAACAGCATCAACCGAGCTGGCTTCCAAGTAGCCTTGGCGGAAAGTGCCAAGTCCGTCCTCACCAGCGGTAGAAACAGTTGCGGTGCCAGAGGCTTCGGTCGCGGTGAACAGATTGCCTCCGATTGCTTCAAGCCCTTTCGGGTTTGTGAAGCCAGCCAAAGTGAGCTGCCCCAGCAGCTGGCCTTCGGTGGTTTCGTTGAAGTAGCCGTAAACTTCTCCCTCGGCATTGATCGAAATGCCGGTGGCATCATCAGGAATAGTGACCTCTGGTGATACCGCGTAACCGTCTGAAGTCACGATAAGCCCTTCGGACGTCCGTTTTAGCGCACCGTCGCGGGTATAGGCGTTCTGGCCGGAAGGCAGAGTGACCTCCAAGTAGCCTTTGCCGTCGATTGCAATGTCCAGATCGTTGTTGGTCTGCTGCAACGCGCCCTGGGACAGATGGACCGATACTGCAGCCGGGCGTACACCAAGGCCAACCTGGATACCGGTAGGCAGCACTGTGCCGTCTGACGCGTTTACTGTGCCCGCGCGTGAGACCTGCTGGTAATGCAGATCGGCGAATTCAGCCCGCCGTGCATTGTAGGCAGTGGTGTTCATGTTCGCGAGGTTGTTGGAGATGGTCTCCACCCGCAACTGCTGAGCGCTCATGCCGGTCGCGGCGATCTTCAAGGCACGCATCTGGATTCTCCTAGGTCTTGATCAAGTTCTTGATTGCATTGCGGATGCGCTCGTCTTCCGTCTGCAGGAAGCTTTGGCCCATCTCATAGGCGCGCTGGACTTCGATCATCCGGGTTACTTCGGAAATCGCATTAACGTTGGAACCTTCCAGAAACCCTTGCAGGATTTTTGAGTCCAAGGAATCCTCGATTTCGCCGTCGACGCGGAACATCACCCCGTCTTCGCGCACCAGCGTGTGGCTCTCCATTGGTTTGAAGACGCCCAATTGACCGAGCAGCCGTCCATTTGCACTGATGGAGCCATCTGCGCCAACTTCGATTTTGCCTGCATCCGGAGGTACAAAAACAGGGGCGCGGCCTGCGTCCAGAACCCGGAAGCCATCCATGTTCACAAGATCGCCATCAGCATTGGGAGAAAAGGCGCCTGAGCGGGTCAGCCGTTCACCCTGGGGAGTTTCCACCATGAAGAAGCCGTCGCCTTCGACAGCGAAGTCGAATGTCCCGCCGGTTTTTGTGAGCTGGCCTTGCTCCATTGAGGTGTTGAAGATGTTGGCACGCGACATCGACAGAGATTGCTGCCCTGGGGATGTCTGTACGAACTCAGAGAAAACCAGCCCTTCCTGCCGGTAGCCTGACGTGGCGGAGTTTGCGATATTGTTTGCAATGACACGCATTTCGCGCATCAATCCCGATTGACGGGAAAGCGTGGCGTAACCTGCTGTTTCCATTACAGTCCTCCGGCAATCATTGGAACGACGTGACCATCAAAAAAGGCCACGAGGGTTTGAGTCATAAAGCCCATGGTCATCCAGAAAACGACGATGATCGCAGTCAGTTTCGGGACAAACGTCAGCGTCATTTCCTGCACCGATGTGAGTGCCTGAAACAGGCCAATGGTCAGACCGACAACCAGCGCCACAACCAGGATCGGGGTCGACATGGTGACGGCGGCCCATATGGCCTGGCGCAGGGTGTCGTAGAAAAGGCTTTCACTCATCATGGCTCAGACCGGCATTCTCAGGATTTCCTGATAGGCCTCGACCACCTTGTTGCGAACAGTGACGGCGGTTTCAACGGCAAGTTCGGTTTGAGCAAGCGCCTGTACCAAAGCATGCGGATCGGCCTGCGAGGTCATGGCCTGCACAGATACCTGTTCGCTGTGCTGCAAGTTTGCGGCGAAGCTTTCAAAGCTCTCCTTCAGACGGGCGCCAGCGCCAACGGCGTCATGATTGGGGTCTGCCTTGGTGGCGGGCCGGGCGGCGGTATAGCCGCTAGCGGCGGAAAGACTGCGAATATCCATTCTGGATCTCCAATTGGTTCAGTTAACGTCTCAAAAGTTCCATAAGCGAAGTCGACATCGACCGGGTCTGTTCGAACATTTTCAGGTTGGCCTCGTAGCTGCGCTGGGCTTCTCGTGCGTCCGCGATCTCGATCATGAGATCGACGTTCGACCCTTTGTAGTGGCCACTTTCATCCGCCAAGGGATGCGAGGGGTCATAGACTTCCTCCAGATCACGGCGGTCCAAGGCGATCCTGCCAGTGCGGACATGCTCGACATCAGTTTGTAATTCGCGCACGGATTCAAAGGGCACTGTTTTGCGCCGGTACCCTGGGGTGTCCGCATTGGAGATGTTCTCAGACACGTGGCGCAGCCTTGAAGCTTGCGCCTTCAGCCCGCTGGCGGTGACGGAAAGGGCTCTCGAAAACTCGCTCATTGCATATTCCCTTACTGTTTGCCCAGGCTGGAGCGCAGGATGTTCATGGAGGATTTGTAGATTGCCATGGCGCGTTTGTGCTGGCGTGCGACCTCAACCCCTTTCAGCAATTCGGTTTCGACGGAAACAGAATTGTCATTGGGGTCGCTGCCGTCATCAGAAGAGGTGACAACCCAGTTCATCTCGTTGCCTGCTGCGCCATTCAAGTGGCTGCCGCGGCTTGCAATCATGCCAGTCGGATGAGCGCTGGCTGCAAAGACTTCCTTGAAGGGTTTGATATCTTTGGTGTGGTAACCCGGTGTATCGGCATTGGCGATATTCTGGGAAACCAGTGCCTGACGTTTGCCGGCATGGGTCGCCATGGAATAGGCGATTTTGAATACGTTCAATTCTGTGAACATCAGGGCTTCTCCCTTGATCGATTTCAATCAAGACTTAACCCCGATTCCTTTAGAAATTGTTTTCAGGACAGCAAGGGAGGCCGCTGCAATGAAAGCAGAGCTGCAAGCACTGACCCGTCAAATCGCCGGCAAGAGCCTGGCAACCCAGGTAGGCAGGGTGACAGGGATTTCAGGCGGAGAGATTGAAATCAGCGGGTTGGCGGCCACGGCACGGATCGGTGATCGATTGGTGTTACGCCGCGACCCGCAGAATGATTTGCACGGCGAGGTTCTGAAGATTAACGGTAGCAATATCAGTATGTTACCAGATAGGGCGCCTGATGGTGCTGCTATCGGGGATCCTGTACTGCTGAAACCGTCACCAGAGTTTGCCCCCAGTGACCATTGGATTGGGCGGGTGATTGATCCCTTTGGGGAGCCGCTGGATGACCGGCCCATGCTCCCTGGCAATACTCCTCGGGACTTGATGGCTGCGCCGCCCAAGGCAGCGGGGCGCCGCTCCATGGGTGAGAGGTTGGATACCGGCCAAGCGGTTCTGAATACGATTCTCCCGATTGTACGGGGGCAGCGAGTGGGTCTTTTTGCCGGTTCCGGGGTTGGGAAATCCTCGCTGTTGGCGAAGCTGGCGCAAAATATGGATGCAGATGTCGTCGTTATGGCCCTGATCGGCGAGCGCGGGCGCGAGGTGAATCACTTCGTTGAGCAGGTTTTGGGGCCCGAAGGCATGCGCCGGGCCACCGTAGTGGCAGCGACGTCTGACCAGTCGGCACTGGTGCGCCGCCGGTGTGCCTGGGCAGCCATGACGGTGGCGGAGCACTTCCGTGACCAAGGAAAGAACGTGCTTTTCCTGGCCGACTCGGTCACCCGTTTTGCTGAAGCACACCGCGAGATTTCAGCAGCGTCCGGTGAGGCCCCGGCGCTGCGTGGATATCCCCCGTCCGTGACGCCGCTGATCACCGGGTTGTGTGAACGGGCCGGGCCTGGCGGAGAAGGGCAGGGCGACATTACTGCGGTGTTCAGTGTTCTTGTAGCTGGGTCGGATATGGACGAGCCGATTGCAGATATTTTGCGCGGTGTTCTGGACGGGCACATCGTGTTGAACCGAGAAATTGCCGAGCGGGGGCGGTTTCCCGCGATTGACGTCTCGCGATCGGTGTCACGTAGCCTGCCTGCCGCGGCTACCCCTGATGAAAATGAGGCGATACAGGATGTGCGCAAATTCCTGGGCGCTTATGAGCAGTCAGAAGTCATGATCCGTGCCGGACTGTATGCTGAAGGCAATGATGCGGTGCTGGACCAAGCGGTAAAACTATGGCCCGAACTGGATTCATTTTTTGGCCGTGAAGATTCGGAAGGCATCACTAGCAGTTTCAACCGCTTGCTTTTGCTTTTGCGCCGGGCAAAGGCCGGACGCTGAACCTTTCTGCGGAAGCCGGGCCAGGATAGGCTTGGCACGGGAATGATGCAGGGCAATTAAGTGTTTCTGCGCTTGCATTCTTTTGTCTCTCCGGCAGGTTTTCTGAGTTCGTGCACTGACGGACAGAAAAAATTGTTCGTCAGCGGGGCAGCACAAGGTCCATGTTGACTTTGACACGCCTCAAACACGCTCATCCACCATGAAATAGTATCTGCCAAGCCGGTCTGTCAGCCGACCCGTTTGAGCGTCTGTACGCCATTTTCGAACCGATAGCTAAAGCCTGGAACGGCTGTAGGGCGGAGCCGGGAATGCGAGTGCTCAACAATCGGGATGCGGCGTTTGCCTCGCGAAGCAAGCAGGTCAAGGACGAAGTCCTTTCTGCGCCTCCTTGCACTTCGATACCTTCGTGCAAAGCCGGTTTGGCGGGTCAACAGCCTGCTGGACTGTTCTCTGATGCGCCTCACGTTCCCCGTCAGGGAAACTTAGCGGACAACTTCAGCTTGATACCATTCAGTTCTCAGGGGGGCAGAGCAGCTTTGTTCTGAATTCGATCAGGCCGGTGTCACACAATCAGTTTTTCAGACAATCCCGGGATTGTCGGCGCCCTGTACGCATCTTTGCAGAACTTTAGAAAAGTCCGGTGCTCAAGGTTGAGCGGTGCTTTTTACCAGTTGCCTGAACTCAAACCGTCAGAGGCAACGTGGTACAGGTCGGCCTGTAGGCATTCAGAAGAGCGAAGATTTCAGCCCGCCCTGGCCTTTGTCGGCTAGGCGGGCAAAAAGGTCACGAGGGTCGGACGGCAAAGAGCCGATCTTCCCGAGGCAGCAATGTGCGCAGGGCCTTCAGGCAACGGTAATGATTGTTGCTGATAAGAGCATCAGTGGCTTCGGAAATGGACGCACGGCTGTCTGGGTCGGTGAACACCTGGCTAAGCTCTTCAATTCTGCGAAGCATAGGCAGCCTTTCTTCTTCCGGGTCTGCATCACCCGACAGTATCAGCTGCGCAGCATAGCATACACGGCGTACCGGGGTATTGGCCTCTTCCGGGTGAATTGCGTCGCGTAGACGCAGGATATTGGCATCCGGAGTGACAATGGACAGGCGGCTACGACGGTCGCCGTTTTCAATCACTGCGCCATTCACAAGGACGCGCTCTTTCGGGGCAAGTTTCAGGACAAGTCCGCTCATATTCAGGATGCTCCGCTGCGGAGGCCACGCATGATGGCCGTATTGATTTCCACCAGTGGCCGGACATCGGCCTTGCGTTGAAGCACTTTGGTGGTGTGTTGTCTAGTGAATTCCGCCAGTTCGAACAGGTTCTGTTTGAGATCATCCGGCAGGGGGTTGCCTTCTGAAACGATGTCTACCGTGAAAATGGACCAGAGTTTCCGGTTGTCATTTAACGCTGAAGCAAGCTCACTGAACCCCTTGCGGCCCTTTTGTGTCGCCGTGATCAGCCTGCGGGTAACGCGGGCGATCACTTCATATTCAAAATTCTTTGCTGTCCGGGTTGGGGCCTTTGCCGCCGAATAGGCACTCTTCGCCTTCAGAAGGGCATTCACGTGTTTTCCTAACGTTTTGTTCTTCAGGTTCTCTGAGAGGGGAAGACCGGGGCGCCATCAGCGCCCCGGATCAGGCTGTTAGCGGAACAGCTGCTGCAGAGTGGATGGCGACTGGTTCGCGATGGTCAGCGACTGCACCGCCAGCTGCTGCTGTGTCTGCAGCGCCTTCAGGCGGGCCGAGGCTTCTTCCATGTTGGTGTCGCTCATGGTGCTGACGCCGGACTTCAGCGAGTCAGTCAACTTCGAGACAAAGTCGTTCTGATCTGACAGGCGGTTCGATGCCGAACCAAAGGTGGCTGCGTGTCCAATGGCGTTAGTCAGTGCCAAGTCAATTTCAGTAGTAATGGCAGCAGCGTTGGTGTCATCGAGACCGAGGTTAAGCTGGTCGATGATGTCTGCCACAGAATCGACACCCAAAACTGTGATCGTATCCGCCGATGGATCCAGGCCACCCAACACATCAAGCTGTGTAGTGACGTTTGCCGAGTCCAGCAAGTTTGCGCCATTGAAAGATGCCGAATCGATGATCGACTGAATGGTATCCCTCTTCTGAACCAAATCAGCATCAATTTGGTTATGGTCGACGTTCTGCGAAACACCGGCAACAACCAGTTCGCGCATTTCCTTCAGGGTTTCAACGATCTGCTCCATACCGGAAGACGCAACGGCGACAGTTGCCTCACCAAAATCCAGAGCGTCTTGGACGGATTCGTACGCACCAATGTCAGATTCCATGGACTTGGAGATGGCCCAGACAGCGGAGTTGTCTTTTGCCATCCCGACCTCTTTACCGGTCGAGATCTGGTTCTGGGTGTCTTCCAGGCTGTTGTTCACAGTTTTCAGAGTCTGCAGAGCAACCATTGCGCCGTTGTTGGTCAGAATGCTGGTCATAGCTTTTTCCTTTAGCTTCGGGCCTTTGGCCCCTGATTTACTTGCCCCACGGGGGCGCTGTGTGACGTCTTTCTGACTGTGCGTTCCGCCGTCCGGCTTCCGCGCCACCCGTTATCAGGTGCAAGGCGACTTTGGCGCAGTAGTTGCTAAGGGAGTGCTAATGGCAGAATTTGGTTTTTTAGAATTTTCCCCAAATTGCGATCACGCCCGTTTTTCCAGCTTGGCTCCGTTGCGGGTGCCATAGCGGGTTCTGCGCCCGGATTGGTCGTAGACGTCCAGGCCTTTGCGGATACGCCGCAATTCGGCCATCCGGGTTGCGACCGAGCGAATTCCTTGCATGGCGCTGTCCAGAAGGTCTTGATTCCGGGTCAGCTTGGTCTGGACCAATTCCAGTGGCTGGCGCTCCAATTCGGATATCGAGTTCAGCTGCCCGATGATCTTCTCTTTCCTAGCCAGTAGGTTCTCCATCTTTTCAAGATTGCCTGCCACCAGGGCAGTTCGTTCCTGATCGAGGATCTGGTCCAGCTCATCGATGAGCTGCTGGGGGGCTGTGTTACTCACCTTGGGTCTCCTTCAAAGCATGATAAAGTGATTCGGCCAGGCCAATGCCGCCGGAGCGGGCAATCTGGTTGGCTTGTTCGCGGATCAAAAAGCTGGAGAACTGTTCTTCGCCTGCGCCGCCTCCAAAGGCTTCGCTGGATTCTCCCAGACCTGCAGACTTCAGCATTTCCGCAAGAAATGAGGCTTCCAGTTCGATCGCGGCTTCCCTCAAGGGGTCTTTGTCAGCAGGCCGTACGGGCGTGGTTGCAGGCAATGCCTGGGGCGGGGCAGGTAATATTTCTGGCATGTCCGGTTCTCCGGTTGTCTCTCGAATTCCATCGAATTTTCTGAGACTGCGCTAGAACCGGTTAAAATTACCGTAACCGCTTTGCGTTAGTGCTGTTCCTGTCGAGATAGAATGTCTGGAACAGAACATGATGATGAATTCGATCCTTGGTGTTGAGCCCGCCGCGGCTGGGAAAGTCCTGTCTTCTCCAGTGGGAAGTCAGAAAAAAACCAGTGAATCCAATGAATTTTCGGATTTCATGGCTGCAGAGACTGAACGAAGCACGCCTGCCGGTGAAGAGTCGGAAACTGCGAGCGAATCTGTTGCCGAAAATGCGGAAGATGAGGTTTCAGAACATCCTGCACAACCTTCAGGCCTGAACGAGAACGTAACGGAGGAAGCTGTCCAAGTGGTGGAAGTTGCTGTGTCTGAAACCACTTCAGACACAGCGTTGGAAATTCCTGAGCAGGCTCAGGTCGTCGCAGAGGAAACCGCAGATAGTCTCGCTGCGCAATTGGCCGGTAGTGCTGATGTGAATGAGGCCGCGCGAAACAAAGAATCAGTCGGCTCCGTCAAGAACGAGAAAGTTTCCCGGTTTGATGCACAGCCTGTCAGGGGAATGCAGGAACCGGGTTCAGACCTTGGCAATCTGCCGGAAAAAGGCGTGTCTCCCCGCGAAGGCCTTCCCGGTGAAGGAGTGAAACAGGTTTTGGCAGCTGGTAACGCGGCAAGCCATGCTGAGGGTCGAGTGAACGAAGGCAGTCAAACGAAGCCCAAGAACATTGGGGTAAGCGAGTCGCGTGTTTTGCCAAGCCCCGAGGCTGCAGAGAACGGAGCCACTGAAACAACGAAACCCTCCAGAGGGAGCGGTGAAGGCTTAGTGGCAGCAGGGCAATCGGCAGCAGCCCCCAAAGCGCAAGTTGCAGAAGCAGGGAGCTCGAGAGAACCCAAGTCTTTCAAAACAGAGGGGGCAGGCAGCACCAATACAATGTCCGCTGCTCCGAATGAACGCGCAGTTGAGCAAATCGCTGCCCGGCAGCCGGACGGCGTGGCCCGTACAGCTTCTTCCAGCGTCCTCGCTGCAGTGCAGTCGCTGGCGGCTGGCCACTCTGCAAATCAGGAAAAATCTCATAGGGCAGAGCTTGGAGCTGCCGGTGTAGAGGTTTCGGAGGATGCGGCGGCTGAAGCCCTTGTCGAGAAGAAATCTAAACCAGCCGGAGCTGGCGGGCAGGTTGTTCAAACCGCGCTTCCGTCTCAGGCTGCGCAGCAGGCTGCAACAATTTTCCAGCCTATGCTGGCAAGCGGCGAGGCTCTTGCCGAAACTGGCCCGCACACCCTGTCACTTGGCCTGACAGGAGAAGCACCGGGGTTGAGCCAGCTATTGGCGGAAGCCTCTATCGGGACGCAAGCGGCGCACCGGCCGGAATTGCCACGGATGATCGCGTCGCAGATTGCCGAAGCTTTTGCAGCCAAGGGCGAGCAAAAGGTGGAAGTTAGCCTGAACCCGCAGGAACTGGGGCAGGTCAAGATGCGCGTGGTGACCAGCGAAACGGGCATCACAATGATCATTCAGGCAGAGCGTCCTGAAACCAGTGATCTGATGCGTCGGCATATCCATGAACTGGCGGAGGAGTTCCGCCGCATGGGGTATGAGGATATCTCGTTCGAGTTTAGCGGGGGGCAATCCGGCGGTGACAATGCCGACGAAAATGCAGATGACGGAACCGGACAATCTGCCGGTGTGGTTGGCTCTCAGTCTGGGGACGAGACTGCTGGCACGCAAGCAACACAAAATCTCCGGCTTGGAAGCGCCGGCGTAGATATGAGGGTCTGAATAAATGACAACAGCAGTAAGTTCGGCGGCCAGCTCCGCCGCGCAATCCAATCTCCCGCCAGCAGCTTCGCAGAAAACGTCTGGGCTGACGTCGGACTTCGAGACATTCGTAAAAATGCTCACAGCACAGGCGACCAATCAGGATCCGCTTCAGCCGATGGATTCGACTGAATATGCAGCGCAGCTGGCGCAATTCTCAATGGTTGAACAGCAAACACATACCAACACCTTGTTGGAAGAACTGCAATCTCAGCTTGGTCTGTCCACCATGGCGGCCAGCATGACTGCTCTGTCCGGTTGGGTGGGCATGGAAGCCCGCGCTGTCGCTCCTGGGTATTTTGACGGTACCAACCCGATCACCATTGCACCAAACCCGGCTGCAGCCGCTGATTCCGTGACGCTGGTTGTCAGGGATTCCAACGGAACAGAAGTTCAGAAAATTGACCTGCCAGTGTCTGCCGACCTGTATGAATGGGATGGCCTGGATAGTGATGGGACTCCTTTGGAAACAGGTGAATACATCTTCTCGGTCGAAAGCCACGAGGGCGACGATCTGCTGCTTGAAGAATACGCCGAGATTTACTTCAAGGTGAACGAAACCCAGATGCAAGGCAGCGAAGTGGGGCTGGTTTCTGAAGGCGGTTCAGTGGTTCTGGCGTCCTCTGTCAGCGCGCTGCGCGACCCAAAGGGCTAATCCTGTTGTAGGCGCAAGCGGAAAAACTGTTTAAGAGCAGGGCGGACTAACACCGGAGGCCGCCCTGCAACTGCCGTCTGATCAGTTTGAAGCCCGTTTCTTTGCACATTTGTCCGCAATGGGTTTGCATGTGCCGGCCCCTCGGCGGTTAACCGGAGGGCGGTCCAATCATGTCTGGCGTGCAGGCGGGCTGGTAATCAAACTCTACGCTGCGGATGGCTCCAACCCGTTGTTTGCCAATGACCCGGCCCGGGAAAGCGCGGTTCTGACGGCCCTGTCGGGAACCGGTATGGTGCCGCCGTTGGTGCAGACCGGGGTTTTCGAAGGTTGGAGATGGTTAAGCTACGCTCATGTCAACGGTCAGCCCTGGCAGGAAAACACCGGACATGTGGCGCGGCTGCTGGGGCGATTGCATGACGTCTCACCGCCGCCGGGGCTGCCGACCGGCGTGAATGGCAGTATTGCGTTGGAGATGCAGACCATGGGCATTCTGAAGTCCTGCAAGGATCGGGAAGTATTGACTGCACTACGTCCGCTGGGGCGGATTCCGCCAGTACGGCAGTTACAGCTCATCCATGGCGACCCTGTGCCGGGTAATCTATTGGCGCATGACGGCACTCTGACATTGATCGACTGGCAATGTCCGCAAATTGGCGATCCGGCAGAGGATCTGTCGCTGTTCCTGTCTCCGGCGATGCAACTGATGTACCGGGGAACACCACTGTCGAAGGCGGAAGAAGACAGTTTTTTGAAAGCTTACCCTGATCCGCGCATTGCCGGGCGTGCGCTGGCGCTGCAACCCTGGTTCCACTGGCGCATGGCAGCATATTGTCTGTGGCGTGCTGAACGGGGTGATGAGAAAGACTGGCGGGCCTATGAGCTGGAATGTACGGCGCTTCAGTCGGTCAGGCCAAGAAACGCATAGGCTGGCGGCATCAGAACCCGCCGGCCCCGGCCAAAGGGGAAACGCGCCATTTTCTGCACTACCGGAGAGTATGGGAGCTCTGGCGTTCGCCCTTGTACAAGATCACTAAGCAGCCGACCGGAATAGCTGCCCATTGCCACACCGTTGCCGTGATAGCAAAGACCAGCGAACATGCCGGGGTGGCCTGGCACCGGGCCGATAAAAGGTACCAGATTGCGTGACAAGCAGACCATGCCGGACCAGCAGTGGGTGGTTTCCACAGATTTCCAGGCTGGGAACATCGCGTCAAAATCCCGCCGCAGCTTGCGCCGGATGCCAGCCTCGGCCTGTGGTGAGGCGAACAACCCGCCGCGCATTCCGAACAGGAACCGCTTGTCCGGCATCAGGCGGAAATAGTGCAGCAGATTGCGGGTGTCATAAGCCATCTGGTGCGAGAACCAGCCCTGCGCCTGCAACTCTTGCTCTGACAGGGGGCGGGTAACCATAACCGTGGACTGCGTCGGCATATACCGCCCGGCAAGCCAGTCTGGCAGGTTCTCGGAAGAATAGCCATTGGTGGCGATGATCACTTTGGACGCCCGCAACACTCCGTTGTTCGTCTCTATTTGATGCCTGTCGCCGACCTGCCTAACGGCCAGGGCGGCGCTGCGCTGAAACAGCCTTGCTCCGGCCTTCTGCGCGGCGGCGGCCAGGCCGAGCAGGTATTTGCGTGGGTTCAGGGCAAAGCCTAACGGCGTTGTCAGCGCAGCATGAAAGCTACCATTCAGCCCCTTGTCCTTTAGCTGATCACGGGTCAGGAAATCGGGTTCTTCCCCCTGCTGCCGCATCGCTTCGGCTTCAGCCGAAAGATGGGCTGCCGCTTTTGCGCTGTGGGCCAGCTGGGTTTCACCCTGTGAATGGGTGTCGGCATCAATTCCGTGGGTGTTCAGCAGGTCCCGCACCAGATGCACTGCTGCCTCTTCACTGGCGCCATAAGTGTCAGCGGCAGCTTTTCCAAAGAAGCGGCGCATGCTGCTGGCTGAGAGCTTTGAGCCGCCAAGGCAACAGAAACCGCCATTGCGACCCGAGGCGCCCCAGCCTGCTGTCTCCGCTTCAAGCAGTGCAACCGAGACCCCAGACTCTGCCAGATGCAGGGCGGCTGACATCCCGGTGAAACCGCCGCCAATAATGGCGACATCGGCCTCAGCTTCGCCGTGCAGCACCGGCCAGTCCGGTGCTGCAATGGTCTCATCCCACCAGCAGTTGCTGCGCGGTCTGGGGCCATAGGCGTAGTCAGAGAAGATCCGGCGCATCAGTTGCGCACCGCTTCCATCTCCTCGCGCTTCTGCTTTGCCACCTGATGTTTGGTCACCAGCGAAGCGGTGATGACACCGACAGTGACAATGGCAATCATGATCGTCGACAGCGCGTTGATTTCAGGGCTGACGCCCAGGCGCACGGCCGAGAAGATCTTGATCGGCAGGGTGGTGGCCGACGGACCTGAGGTGAAGGAAGCAATCACCAGATCGTCCAACGACAGGGTGAAGGCCAGAAGCCAGCCGGAAATCACTGCAGGTGCAATGATCGGCAGGGTGACCAGCCGGAACGCTTCGGATGCCGAGCAGCCCAGATCCAGCGCGGCTTCCTCCAGCGACCGGTCGAAGGTCACCAGGCGAGAGGACACCACGACTGAGACATAACACATGGCAAATGTTGTGTGGGCCAAAACGATGGTAAAGACGCCGCGGTCCAGCCCGATGCCGATAAACAGCAAAAGAAGCGACAGGCCGGTGATCACCTCTGGCATCACCAGCGGTGCATAGATCATGCCTGAAAACAGTGTTCGCCCCATGAACCGCCCGCCCCGCACCAGCACATAGGCTGCGATGGTGCCCAGCACTGTCGCGATAGTAGAGGAGAACACGGCGACCTTGATCGTGACCCAGGCGGCATTCAGGAATGCCTCGTTCTGCATCAGCTCGCCATACCACTTGGTCGAGAACCCGGCCCAGACAGTGACCAGCTTGCTTTCGTTGAAGCTGAAGATCACCAGGATCACCATCGGGATGTAGAGGAAGGCAAAGCCCAGGGTCAGCGATACCGCGTTGAACCAGCTCAAACGTTTCATTGCTCTGCCTCCTGCTGTTTCTGCTGGTTGCGCTGGAACAGCACGATCGGGATCACCAAAAGCAGCAGCAGAACCACCGCCACCGCAGATGCCACCGGCCAGTCGCGGTTGGAGAAGAACTCCTCCCACAGAACCTTACCGATCATCAGTGTGTTGGAGCCGCCGAGCAGCGAGGGGATCACAAACTCACCCAGCACCGGAATGAAAACCAGGAAGCTGCCGGCGATAATGCCGTTTTTGGACAGCGGAATGGTCACCAGCCAGAAGGCAGAAAGCCGCGAGCAGCCCAGGTCTTCGGCAGCTTCGATCAGCGATCCGTCCAACCGCTCCAATGCCGAATAGACCGGCAGGATCATGAAGGGCAGATAGGTGTAGACGATGCCGATATAGACTGCAGAGTTGGTGTTGAGGATGGTCAGCGGTTCGGAAATGATCCCGGTCCACAACAGAAACTGATTGAGGAAACCTTCGTTCGACAGGATTCCCATCCATGCATAGACGCGGATCAGGAAAGAGGTCCAGAACGGCAGGATCACCAGCATCATCAGGGTAGGGCGCCACTCTTCGGGGGTTCGGGCCATACCATAGGCCATCGGATAGCCCACCAGCAGCGTCAGGAACGTCGAGATGAGCGCGATTTTCAGCGAGCTCAGGTAAGCTTTCCAATAGAGGTCGTCTTCGGTCAGGAAGATGAAGTTTTCGAAGTCCAGCTCAGAAAAGAAGGCGCGGATGCCTTCGGCCCAGTCGAATTGGGGAAAATAGGGCGGGCGGGCAATGGCCGCATCCGACAGCGAGATTTTCAGGACGATGACAAAGGGCACCAGGAACAGTGCCAAAAGCCACACGTACGGGATGGCAATCAGGAAATACCGGCGCATCAGTCTGCCAGCAGAACGCCTGCCGTGGCGGTCCAGGACAGCCAGACAGTGTCTTCCCAGGTGAACGCGCGGCGGGCGATGCGGCGGGTGTTCGCAGCCTGTGCCTTGATCACCGCGCCAGTCGGCAGCTCCACATGATAGGTGGAGATATTGCCAAGATAAGCGATGTCGAGGATTTTACCCTGAACGGCATTGTCCGCGGTCTCAGGCTTGACGGCGCTGATCGAGACTTTCTCAGGCCGGATCGCCAGTTGGCACTTTTGCCCGTCGGAAAACCCGTTGGGCGACTGCACCGCGAGCGGCTCATGACCTTCGTGCCAGGACATCGCATAGCTGTCGCTGCCGTTGGGTTTGGCAGTGCCTTCGATGAGGTTCACATCGCCAATGAAGTCAGCCACATAGACAGAGTTCGGAGTTTCATAGATCCGGTCCGGTGTGGCCACCTGTATGATCTTGCCGTGATCCATAACCGCCACGCGGGACGCCACTGTCATCGCCTCTTCCTGGTCATGGGTCACGATCACAAAGGTGGTGCCGGTCTTTTCCTGAATGTCCATCAGCTCAAACTGAGTTTCCTGGCGCAGCTTCTTGTCAAGCGCACCGAGCGGTTCATCCAGCAGCAGCAGCTTTGGATGTTTTGCCAGCGAGCGTGCCAGCGCAACCCGTTGGCGCTGACCGCCGGAGATCTGATGCGGTTTGCGACGGGCGAATTGCTCCAGCCGGGTCAGCCGCAGCATCTCTTCGACGCGGTCGTTGATGTCGTGCTTGGGCATCTTTTCGCGCTTCAGGCCAAAGGCGATGTTTTCCCAGACTGACAGATGCGGGAACAGCGCGTAGGACTGGAACATCATGTTCACCGCGCGCTTGTTCGGCGGCACCGGGGCGATATCCTGGCCGGCCAGGTGAATGGTGCCTTCGGACGGGGTTTCAAAGCCCGCCAGCATCCGCATCAGCGTGGTCTTGCCGCAGCCAGACGGCCCCAGCAGGGCGTAGAATTCTTTTTCGTAAATGCCGATGGTCAGATCGTCGATGGCGGTGAAATCGCCATAGCGTTTGGTGACGTTCTGGAAGTGGATCAAAGGCTTTGCCTCTGGATCGTTCCAGGGTTCGAAAGCGGAAGTATTCAAGCCGGGCCTCTTCTGCGATGCGTCGCGCGAATGTCTCGGAGGGCCGCGCGTGGTATTCTCCAGGCGCGTCAGGGTATGCGGGGCATCAATGACGCCCCGCAGGTCATATGCGGCAGATCAAGTGCCGGATTTTACCTTGGTCCACATGCGGGTGGCCTTACGCTGTACTTTCGCCGGATAGCTTTCTTTGATGTACAGGTTCTTGACGGTTTCTTCGCTCGGATAGATCGCGGGATCACCGATCACATCTTCTTCCAGAAACTCCTGGGACGCCTGGTTTCCATTGGCGTAGTAGACATAGTTGGACGCAGCCGCCATGTTCTGGGCGTCCATGATGAAGTTCAGGAACTTGTGGGCGCCTTCCGGATTCGGAGCATCGACCGGAATTGTCATCTGATCGAACCACATCAAAGCACCCTCCTTGGGTGCGTTGTACTCGATCTCAACCCCATTTTCCGCTTCCGCGGCGCGGTCACGAGCCTGCAGGATGTCGCCGGACCAGCCAAAGGCCACACAGATGTCACCATTGGCCAGTGCGTTGATGTATTCGGAGCTGTGGAACTTGGTGATGTGGGGGCGCACGGCCATCAGAACCGGTTCCGCTTTGGCAACCACATCCGCGTCCATGCTGTTGGGATCTTCGCCGATGTATTTCAGTGCGGCCGGGATCATTTCATCCGGGGCGTCCAGGAAATGCACGCCGCAGCTTGCCAGTTTTTCCATATTGGCCGGGTTAAAGAGCAGTTCCAGCGAGTCGATCGGGGCATCATCGCCCAGGGCTTCCTTGACCTTGGCGACGTTCACGCCGATGCCGGTCGTACCCCACATATAGTTGATGGAGTATTCGTTGCCGGGGTCATACAGGGCGGTGCGCTCCTTGACCGCGTCCCACATATTGCCGGCATTTGGCAATTTTGAAGGATCTAGTTTTTGGAAGGCGCCGGCCTGAATTTGGCGCGCCATGAAAGAGCCGGATGGCACCACCACATCATAGCCGGATCCGCCTGCCAGCATCTTGGTTTCAAGAACCTCGTTGCTGTCGAAGACATCATAGATCAGGTCGATGCCGGTTTCCTTTTCGAACTTTTCCAGCAGGCCTTCGTCGATATAGTCGGACCAGTTGTAAACGCGCACTTCCTCAGCAGATGCGGCTGCGGCCGTGCCCAGTGCAACGACGGCGGTCATGGTCATCGTCTTAAGTGTCATGAATTTCTCCCTGTGCGTGCCGGTTTCGAAGTCCGGCTGTGGTGGGATTTGATCAAGTTTTGCTCTGTCGGGCAATACTCTTTATGTTTTCACTTGCTCAAAACTGGTGCAAGCTGCCCAAAATCGAGGAGGAAAATCCCAGGTGACCGAGACCACTTCACCGCCCGCAGCGGGGCAGGAAAGCCCGGCCAAACTGCCCGCGCATGAGATCGTTTATCAGAAACTTAGGGCGCAGATTCTATTTGGCGAACTGGTACCCGGACAGGCGGTCACTATTCAGGGGCTGGTGGAGACGCTGGGCGCCGGAATGACACCAGTGCGTGAGGCAATCCGGCGGCTGATTTCGGATGGGGCGCTGATTTTCCAAGGCAATAGGCGGGTGTCAGTCCCTCTGCTGGGACCGCAAGACTTGGAAGAACTGATCTTTGCCAGACAAACAATAGAGTGTGAGCTGGCACGCCGGGCGACATCTCAGATTGGGGTCGCTGGTATTGAGGAGCTGGCCTCCATCGATAGTGCGCTCGACAAAGCCATCGCGACCGGCGACGTGGCGGGATATCTGGTGCAAAATTACAGCTTCCACACGGTGCTCTATTCCCATGCCGGCGCGCCTATTCTCAGTGACATTGCCGACCGGCTGTGGCTGCGTTTTGGACCGTCATTGCGCGTGGTTAGCGGACGCCTCGGAACCCAAAGCTTTCCGGACCGTCACAAGGACATCCTGGATGCGCTTCGGAAGAAGGACCCGGAAATGGCGGCATTGGCGATGGAGCGGGACGTCTGTCAGGGCATGGAGCACGTGGTTGAAGGAGTTAGGGACGCGAACTGATTCGATTGACTCCTGATAATTTGATCATATTCTGGCGTCAGTCAGTTATTCTCAGGAGCGTGTCCCATGACCGTTATCACCAACCACATGCCGACGGCTGAGCTTCAGGCGCTGGACGCCGCCCATCACATGCATCCCTTTACCGCCAACGGCGAGCTGTCGCAGAAAGGCGCGCGCATCATCACCCGTGCTGACGGCGTGCATCTGACCGACAGCGAGGGGCACCAGATCCTGGATGCGATGGCGGGCCTTTGGTGCGTCAACATCGGCTATGGCCGCGACGAGCTGGCCGAGGTTGCCGCCCGCCAGATGCGTGAGCTGCCCTATTACAATACGTTTTTCCAGACCACCCACGTGCCTGTCATTGCGCTGGCTGCCAAGATTGCCGAACTGGCACCAGGCGATCTGAACAATGTGTTCTTTGCGGGCTCCGGATCCGAGGCGAACGATACCAACATCCGCATGGTGCGCCATTACTGGGCGCTGAAAGGCAAACCGTCGAAATCCGTCATCATCAGCCGCAAGAATGCCTATCACGGTTCTTCTGTTGGCAGCGGATCCCTGGGCGGTATGAGCGGCATGCACGCCCAAGGCGGCATGCCGATCCCGGATATTCACCACATTAATCAACCCAATTGGTGGGCTGAGGGCGGTGACATGCCGCCAGAGGAATTTGGCCTGCAGCGTGCGCGTGAATTGGAAGAGGCGATCCTGGAATTGGGCGAAGACCGCGTCGCGGCTTTCATTGCCGAGCCGGTGCAGGGCGCAGGCGGTGTGATTGTCGCACCGGACAGCTACTGGCCGGAAATCCAGCGCATTTGCGACAAGTACGAAATCCTTCTGATCGCAGATGAGGTGATTTGCGGATTCGGGCGCACTGGCAACTGGTTTGGCAGCGAAACCCTGAACATTCGCCCGGATATCATGACCATCGCCAAGGGGCTCAGCTCCGGGTACGCACCCATCGGTGGTTCAATCGTCAGCGACGAGGTTGCCTCGGTGATCGCGAGCGACGAATTCAACCACGGCTACACATACTCGGGCCATCCGGTGGCTTGCGCTGTGGCGCTGGAGAACCTGCGCATCATGGAAGAGGAGAACATCCCGGGCCATGTGCGTGATGTGGCCGCGCCTTATCTGAAAGAGAAATGGGAAGCGCTGGCTGATCACCCGCTGGTGGGCGAGGCCAAGATCGTGGGCATGATGGGGTCCATTGCACTGACCCCCAACAAAGCGACCCGCGCGGTCTTTGCGTCGGAAGCGGGACATGTCGGCTACATTTGCCGTGAACGCTGCTTTGCGAATAATCTGATCATGCGCCACGTCGGCGACCGCATGATCATCTCTCCGCCGCTGGTGATCACGCCTGAGCAGATTGACGTGCTGATTGAGCGTGCCGTGAAGTCGCTGGATGAGTGCTATGCAGAACTGAAAACGCAGGATCTGCTGCACAGCGCCTGAACATTTTACCCAATGCCGCAGATGCGGCGTGTTTTCCGACGACTCGACCAGGCCTGGCATGTATTTGCCGGGCCTTTTTGTTCGGATCTGAGGTGGGAATAGTCGTTTTTGAGGTGTTTCTTCAGTTAAAGCGGCGCAAAATACGCAAGCTGCGTCGCAAAAAGTCCGGTCTGGCCTGCATAATCGTGACTACAGTTGCTAAAGAATATTCATATCCGCCTGTGTCGGACGCGAAAGTAAGAATTTCGTACTCTCTCGGTGGAAAGAATATTTTTTTCATATCTAGCGCCTGATAGCGTTGCTGTGATTAACTTTAAACAAGTGCAGAGCAAATCTGCCGCCTAGACAAAACTACGGGGAGCCTGCTTTGGCTGATGTGTCAAACGTTGACGCGTTCGTTGAATTCGAACGTGTCCAAAAGAGCTATGATGGCGAAAATCTCGTTGTCAAAGATCTCAACCTCACCATGCCCAAAGGTGAATTCCTGACAATGCTTGGCCCATCTGGTTCTGGAAAAACCACCTGCCTGATGATGCTTGCCGGCTTTGAAACCGCGACCCACGGCGATATCCGCCTGGACGGGACGTCGATCAACAACATTCCGCCGCATAAGCGCGGGATCGGCATGGTGTTCCAGAATTACGCATTGTTCCCGCATATGACGATTGCGGAAAACCTCTCTTTCCCGCTGGAAGTCCGCAAGATGGGCAAATCCCAGCGTGAGGAAAAGGTGAAGCGGGCGCTGGATATGGTGGAAATGGGCGCCTTTGGCGGCCGCCGCCCGGCCCAGCTTTCGGGCGGTCAGCAACAGCGGATCGCTTTGGCCCGTGCGCTGGTGTTCGAACCCGAGCTGGTTCTGATGGACGAGCCGCTGGGCGCGCTGGACAAGCAGCTGCGCGAAAAGATGCAGTTCGAAATCACCCACCTGGCGCACCGTCTGGGCATCACCGTGGTCTATGTGACACATGATCAGACCGAAGCGCTGACGATGTCGGACCGTGTTGCCGTCTTCGACGACGGCCGCATCCAGCAGATTGCGCCGCCGGATCAGCTGTATGAAAGCCCGGAAAACAGCTTCGTTGCTCAGTTCATCGGTGAAAACAACACGCTTGAAGGCACTGTCAAGGAAATTAACAACGGTATTGCGTTGGTTCAGCTGGATGGTGGTGAGCTGATCGACTGCAAGCCGGTGAATGTCAGCAAGCCCGGCGAGCGCACCCGTGTTTCCATCCGTCCGGAACGCGTGGAATACAACAAGGAACGCCTGCAGGAAGGCGTGCACACATTGAAGGCCGAAGTGCTGGAGTTCATCTATATGGGTGACATCTTCCGTACCCGGCTTCGGGTCGCGGGCAATGATGAATTCGTCATCAAGACCCGGAATGCACCGGACCAGATCCGGCTGCAGCCCGGCCAGCAGATCGAAATCGGCTGGCTGCCTGAAGATTGCCGCGCGCTGGACGCTTAAGTTCCGGCGCGCGCTGAACCTCCGGCGGACCAATGATCGGAGGGCACTGCAATAACTATCGATTCAACAAGGAGAGAGTGTTCATGAAACTCACCAAACTGACTGCCCTGGCTGCAACCACAGCGCTGTGCGCGCCGATGGCGTTTGCAGAGGACATGGCAAATGAAATGACCATCGTGTCCTGGGGTGGCGCCTACTCCAAGTCCCAGCTGAAAGCCTATCATGAGCCTTATTCGGCAAACACCGGCGTGACCATCCTCAATGACGACAGCTCTGCTGAGGCCGTAGCCAAACTGCGTGCCATGAACGAAGCGGGCAACGTGACCTGGGACGTGGTGGACGTTGTGGCGGCGGACGCCATGCGCCTGTGCGACGAAGGCCTGGCGCTGGAGATCGACGCGGATACGCAACTGGCCGCGGCGCCCGATGGCACCTCGGCGTCCGAAGATTTCGGTGAATTGTTGGTCTCGGAATGCTTCATTCCGCAGATCGTTTATTCGACCACTTTCGGCTACCGCACTGACATGGTGGGCGACAATGCTCCGACCTCGGTTTGCGCGATCTTCGACACCGAAGCCTATCCGGGCAAACGCTCGCTTGAGAAGCGTTCCATCAACAACATGGAATGGGCTCTGATCTGCGATGGCGTTGCCAAAGAAGACGTCTATGACGTTCTGGAAACCTCTGAAGGCCAGGACCGCGCACTGGCGAAGCTCGACACCATCAAGGACGACGTGATCTGGTGGTCTGCAGGCGCTGATACGCCGCAGCTTCTGGCTGACGGCGAAGTTGTGATGGGCTCGACCTACAACGGCCGTCTGTTCTCGGTGATCGAAGAGCAGAAACAGCCGGTTGCCATGCTGTGGGACGCGCAGGTGTTCGATCTGGACGGCTGGATCATCCCAGCAGGCCTGAGCCCGGAGCGTCAGGCTCGTGCGCTTGACTACATCATGTTCGCCACCGACACCCAGCGTCTGGCAGACCAGGCCAAATATATCTCCTATGGTCCGGCCCGAGCGTCCTCTGCACCGCTGGTTGGCCAGCACGCGGAACTGGGTATCGACATGGCACCGCATATGCCGACTGATCCGAACAACGCTCAGAATACCTTCCTCTTCAACTATGAGTTCTGGGCAGACTACCGTGATGACATCGAAACCAAGTTCCAGGCTTGGCTGGCGAAGTAATCGGCTGATCTGAAGATTGGAAAGGGCCTGCTGGCCCTTTCCACCGGTAAATGACTGATCGTTTGACCGGAACAACAAGACCAACGGGGAAGACATGACCGATACTGCCGCCACCGGCGGGCCAGTTCTTGCAGCGGACGGCACGCCGCTCAAGAAAAGCCTCGCCCGGGCCCTCCGCATCCAGAAACTGCGTGCGCTTGCCCTGATCGCGCCACTGCTGATCTTTGTATTGGTGTCCTTCATCATCCCGATTGGCACTATGTTGTCCCGTTCCGTGGCCAACGACCTTGTTGCAGACACGCTGCCGTTGACGGTTGTGGCGCTGGAAAGCTGGGATGCTGAAAGCGGTGAGCTTCCGGATGAACCTGTATATGCCGCCTTTGTGACCGATATGGTGGCAGCGATTGCGGTCAAGCGGCACACAAGGCTGGGCACCAGGCTGAACTATGAACAGACAGGCATGTCATCGCTGTTCCGCAAGTCCGGCCGCAAGATCAAGAAGCTTGATCCGGCCGCCGACGCTCCGTTCAAGGATACGCTGATCGGCATCAACAAGGACTGGGGCGACGTTGAAACCTGGAAGGTGCTAAAGACCCATTCTGTCCGCATCACCAATGGTTACTTCTTGAATGCCATTGACATGCGGCGCACGCCCGAAGGCGCGCAGGCACAGCCCGAAGACAAGCAGATTTTGGTTACTTTGTTCCAGCGTACGTTGATCATGTCGCTTGTCATCACGGCCTCCTGCATCGTTCTGGGTTACCCGGTTGCCTGGATACTGGCCAACCTGCCTGCCCGCACTGCAAACGTGCTGATGATCCTTGTGCTGCTGCCTTTCTGGACCTCTCTTCTGGTGCGGACTTCCGCCTGGAAAGTCATGCTGCAGCAACAAGGTGTCATCAACGAAGTTCTGGTCTGGGTTGGCCTGGTTGCCGATGACGCCCGACTGGTCATGATCAACAACCAGTTCGGCACTATCGTGGCGATGACCCACATCCTGCTGCCATTCATGATCCTGCCGATGTATTCGGTGATGCAGACAATCAAGCCGACCTATGTGCGTGCCGCAAAATCCATGGGCGCCACCGATTGGACCGCGTTCTGGCGGATTTATTTCCCGCTGTCAGTTCCGGGTATCGGCGCCGGCTCGATCCTCGTCTTCATTCTGGCGATCGGCTACTACATCACGCCGGAAATCGTCGGCGGCACCAAGGGTGTCTTCATTTCCAACCGGATCGCCTACCACATCTCCAGCTCTCTGAACTGGGGGCTCGCTGCGGCGCTTGGCGCCATCCTGCTGGCGGTGGTTCTGATCCTCTACTGGGCCTATGACAAAATCGTGGGCATCGACAACGTGAAACTGGGTTAAGCATCATGGCGGCACTGACACCTATCTCCCGCAAACCCATGTCGATGGTACTGCCCGTGACGGCAGCGGCTGGCGGTTTTTTCGGCCTCTTCCTCGGCACGGCCAACGGCTCTGGCCTTCTGGGCGTTGTCCTTGGGGCGGCGATCATCACAGGTTTGGCAGCCTTCTATATCTTCGTTCTGAAGAACGAAGCGCTGGCCAAGTGGATCACCATCGCCAGCATGGCTGTTGTCGGCTTCCTGCTTGGCGGGATTGCACTGATGATCGTTGGCGCATTGGCGGGCTGGTTCTATCACTGGTTCATCTACTGGCTGTACGAAGGTCGCTACCGCGCCCGGCTGCTGCCGTATCTGACGCCCAAACAGGTGCTGTGGCACTATGGCTTTCGCGTGATCTGCGGCGCGATCTTTGTTTTCCTGATCACGCCGATCCTTGTGGTGATGCCGCTCAGCTTTAATGCGCAGGACTTCTTCACCTTCACGCCGGAAATGCTGCGGCTGGATCCCGCCGGGTATTCGCTGAAGCACTATCAGGATTTCTTCAACAACAATGAATGGCAGCGTTCCTTTAAGAACTCGCTGATCATCGCACCGATTGCCACGGTCATTTCGGTCAGCCTGGGGACTTTGGCGGCCATCGGCCTCAGCCAAAGCCATGTGCCGTTCCGCCGCGCGATCATGGCGGTCCTGATTTCACCGATGATCGTGCCGTTGATCATCTCGGCAACGGGCATGTTCTTCTTCTATTCAGACATCGGCAACTGGCTGGAAGGCTCTTTGGGCCTGCCCAAGTCCTTTGTCGGCTATGTCAAAGTGGTTTTGGCGCATGCTGTCCTTGGTATTCCGTTTGTGATCATTACGGTGACTGCAACGCTTGTGGGTTTCGACAATTCGCTGACCCGTGCCGCGGCCAACATGGGCGCAGGCCCGGTTACCACTTTCTTCCGGGTGCAGATGCCGCTGATCCTGCCCGGCGTGATTTCCGGCGGACTGTTTGCCTTCATCACCTCATTTGACGAGGTCGTGGTGGTTCTGTTTGTCGGCTCAGCCGGCCAGAAAACCCTGCCCTGGCAGATGTTCACCGGTCTGCGCGAGCAGATTTCACCGACCATTCTGGCGGTGGCGACCATTCTTGTGGCGATCTCCATCATGCTTCTTGCCACGGTCGAAATGCTGCGCCGCCGTTCCGAACGGTTGCGTGGCATGTCGCCGACCTGATCCAAGGCAAATCACAAACAAAAGGCCTCGCCAAAAGCGGGGCCTTTTGTATTTCCTGCTGCGGAAGCATCCCGGGGAGGAATGGGCCGCAGGCCAAGATGGGTTTGCCCGGCCTATCTACCGCAGCCTTTCCAGCAGCCGCGGCGAGGCATAGCCGTCTGGTGTCAGTCCATTTGCAACCTGATAGGCCCGTACAGCACCGATGGTTTTAGGCCCGATCTTGCCGTCAATGCCTTCGGTGTCAAAACCCGCCCGGGTCAGCCGCGTCTGCATCTCTTCCCGTTCGGCCAAAGACAATGCGCGGTCGCTGCGTGGCCAGCCGGACTTGATCGGTGCGCCGCCTTTGATCCGATCGGCCAGATGCCCGACGCCGATCACATAGGCATCCGCCGTGTTGTAACGCTCCAGCACAGCAAAATTCCGGAAGATCATGAAAGCCGCGCCCTCACTGCCAGCCGGCAGCAGAATGGAAGCGGGCCCGTGGTCCTGCACCGCATGGCCGTCGAGCCCTCTTATGCCCAAGGCGGCCCAGTCAGCTGGCGGCTTCTCGATTTCCCGGTCGGCCAGTGTGTAGTCAAAATGCTTGGGCAAGACCACTTCGACTCCCCATGGCTGGCCGGTCACCCAGCCGAACTGCTTCAAGTAGGCTGCGGTCGAGGCCAGTGCATCGGCAGGATCGTCCGACCAGATGTCCCGTTTGCCGTCGCCTGTAAAATCAACGGCGTAGTCGAGATAGGATGTCGGGATGAACTGGGTATGTCCCATCGCACCGGCCCAGCTTCCGGTCATCTCGCGGGCGGGGACGTCTCCGGCCTGCAGGATCTTCAGCGCCGCCAGCAGCTGCCCTTCGAAAAAAGCACCACGGCGGCTGTCAAAGGCGAGCGTCGCAAGCGAGCGGATCACATTCATCTTGCCGCGGAAGGCGCCATAGCTGCTCTCCAGCCCCCAGATCGCCACGACAATCTCTTTCTCGACGCCGAACTGCGCCTCGATCTGCGCCAGCCGCGCCTGTTGCTGACGCAATGCTGCCTTGCCGTTCTTCACCCGCAGGGCCGAGGCCGCACTGTCCAGATAATCCCAGATTGTCTTGGTGAACTCCGACTGATTGCGGTCCCGACGGATCACTTCGGGATCGTAGACCACGCCGTCAAAGGCCTTGTCCAGCACCGGCGGGCTGATCCCCTGCGTCATGGCGCGGCCTTTGAAGTCCGTGATCCACCCTTTGAAGTCCCTTTCGGCCGCGGCCTGTTCCACAGCTCTCGCTTGAAGCGCAACAGGCTTGGCGGCCGGTCTCAAGGATGTGGCTGAAGCCAGCTGAAAGCTGTCATTTTGCCCCTCCTCATTGATGGTGCCCGGGTGCTCTGAAGCGGCCAAGGAATTGGCTGCCGCAGCCTCCGCTGCCATTGCACTGCCTGCCATCACCATCGAAAACGCTACCCATCTACGCATGATGCCCCTCGTTGTTCACTGCTCAACACCAGTCTAACGGCGGCTAAGCCCGGGTAAAGAGGCCAGTCATTTCATGTGCGGGGGGCCGCCTGCCGGGGTCCTTGGCCGCGTTCTCAATGGTGTTTCTGCCGAAGTTGGTCCAGAGCGTCCCGCAGCATTGGTACGCGGTGCGGGCGGAAACTTTGGTCCGTCACCTCCAGGTCGCACATGCGGTCCAGCCGGAACACCCGCACCGCTTCGCGCAGGCCGCACCAGGCAATCAGAACTGTGGAACGGTCGAAATAGACCACGCTCAGCGGCTTCACTTGCCTTTCTGTCACAGCACCATGGCCATCGGTGTATCCAAAACGCACTTCGACTTCTGTCCAGGCGGCTTGCCGCAAGTCCTGCGAAGAAATCGCGGGCGGGATTGGCCGGTCAAAACGGTATGGTGCCAGAACTGCATGGCGCAGACGGTGTGCTTGCCGGGGCGGCAGTCTGGCCTGAAGTTTGCGCAAGGCTTCAGAGGCGGCTGTGGCCAACTCCGGGTCTCCAATCTGCTCAACCTCTCGCAGGCCCAGCACCAGGGCTTCCAGCTCTGTATCGCGAAACCCCATCGGCGGCAGGGCATTGTCCTCGATCAGGGTAAAGCCATAGCCCGCTTCGCCATCAATAACCGCCCCCATCTCGCGCAGGGTGGCGATATCACGGTGGATACTGCGGGCCGACACGCCGAGTTCATTACCCAGCCGCGCAGCCGTATGTGGGCCGGGCCCTAGTCTCAGGGCCTGCATTAATTGAAAAAGACGGTGGGTCCGGGACATGGCTGATCATCTTATGCGCTGATGACGCTTTTTGTCATTAGGCGAGTTTAGAGAAAGAACCAGTAAATGCAATCAACGGGATTTCAAAAATGCTTTCTCTCCTTACTTTCCCCGCAGGCTTCGGGCTGTTCAGCATCAGTCCCTTCTGCATCAAATCTGCGATGATGCTGGTGCTGTCTGGTCAGCCCTGGCGCCGCAGCGACATGTTGGATCCGACATCAATGCCACACCAGAAATTGCCGGTTCTGGAAACACCTTTGGGCAAAATCGCAGACAGCGAGGGCATTCGAGACTGGCTGGAAGGGGAAGGGGCGGATTTTGACCAGGGATTAAATTCAGCGGCGCGTGCTCATGCCCGCGCCTGGGTGCGGTTGGCAGAAAACCACTTGGGTTTGCACTTGTTGCAGATGCGTTGGAATGATGATGCAGTCTGGCCGGAAGTGCGGGATGAAATCTTTGAAGCGGTCCCGGAGGCTGTGCGCGAAGAGGTCAGCTCGCCGGTCAGGACAGAAATCCAGGCCGGGTTGCAGTGGCAAGGCCTTGCGCGATTTACTGAGACGGAACGGATGCATCGGCTGGAAAAGGATTTGCAGCCTATCGCCGAGCTTGCCTCTGCAAATCCCTTTCTTTTGGGAGACAGAATCTCTTCTGCGGATCTGAGCATCGCGCCGTTCCTGGTCTCGATGCTGCAAACGTCAAAGGCCTCTGCGGTCAGTAAACGCTTGCGCGATGACAAGATACTATGCGCATATCTGAGCCGGGTGTTCGAAACCGTGCCCTTGCCATGAAACCTGATTTTGCCGGACCAGAGATTGAGACCGCTTTTGCGGTTTCTGATCCGCTCGCGCAAGAGGGGCTGCTCCGGCTGCGACGGCTGATACTTGATACCGTTGCCGAAACTCCAGAGGCCGGGCGAGTGGAGGAAGTGCTGCGCTGGGGGCAGCCATCCTACATCACGCCTGACACCAAGATCGGTTCAACGATCCGGCTGGGAGTGCCAAAAGCTGCGCGTTTTGCGCTTTTTGTGCATTGCCAAAGCCAACTGATCCCGGAGTTTGCCAAGGTTTTTCCAGCCTGGGACCGGTTAGAGGGAACTCGCGCGGTACTGTTCGACGATCCCCGGCAGGTGGAGCCTTTGCGACACGGCTGGCTGGTTAAACGGGCGCTGATATACAAAAAGCGCCCGCCGCTGGATGCCTAGTGTGACAGAATGTTGGTCTGCCCGGGGCGGGGCAGACGATCAATTCCGCCGCTTGCGTTCCACTTTGCGTTTTACTTTAGCGGCCTTGTGTTTGGACTTGGCTGCTTTGCGTTTAGCTGTGCGTCCTGCTGGGCTGCGCCGCCCACCCTTGCGGCCTCCGCCGCCGCCGGCGGGCAGTTCCTGATCTTCGATGGAAAGCAGTTCCAGCTCCAGCCCACCAGTGACCGGTGCTGCCTGCACCAGCCGCACAGTTACCCGCTGGCCAATGGCCAGCGTCATTCCGGTGTCTGCGCCCATCAATGTCCCGGCCTGTGCATCAAAATGGAAGAACTCCCGCCCGATTGAGCGAACGGGCACCAGACCATCCGCCCCGGTTTCATCCAGTTTCACAAAGGCGCCAAAGCGGGCAATGCCGCTGATCCGACCTTCAAACTCGTTGCCCACCCGCTCGCTCAGGAAGGAGGCAAGATACCGGTCGGTTGTGTCCCGTTCAGCAATCATGGAGCGCCGCTCGGTGTCGGAAATATGGGTGGCGGTGTCTTCCAGCCGCTCAATCTGCGCCGCGTCCAGCCCGTCATCGCCCCAGCCGTGCGAAGACACCAGCGACCGGTGCACGATCAGATCCGCGTAACGGCGGATCGGTGAGGTGAAATGGGCGTAGTTGCGCAGCGCCAGGCCGAAATGGCCAAAGTTCTCGGGGTTGTAATAGGCTTGCTGCATCGACCGCAGGGTGGAGATGTTGATGAGTTCCGCATCATCTGTTCCGGCCGCCTGGTTCAGCAATGAGTTCAGATGCCGCGTCTGCAGTACTTGCCCCTTGGCCAGGCTGAGCCCAGCGGCCTGGGCGGTTTCCCGCAGCGCTTCCAGCTTTTCCTGCGCCGGTTCCTCATGCACCCGGAACAACAACGGCGAGCGCTTCTTGATCAGCGTTTCAGCTGCCGCAACATTGGCGAGGATCATGAACTCCTCGATCAGTTTGTGGGCATCCAGCCGGTCGCGGAAGGCGACCGATGTCACATTTCCGTCCTCATCCAGCACGATCTTGCGCTCCGGCAGGTCCAGATTCAACGGTTCGCGCGCAGATTTTGCCTTGGTTAGAGCCGCATATGCAGCATAAAGCGGCTTGATCACTTCGTCGAGGAACGGCGCGGTCTTCTCGTTAGCAGTGCCGTCCTGCGCCTCTTGCACTTCGGCGTAATGCAGCGATGCGGCGGAGCGCATCAGCCCGCGCACGAACGTGTGGCCAATTTTGTTGCCCTCGGCGTCCACTTGCATCCGCACTGCAATACAGGCACGCGGCACACCTTCGTGCAGGGAGCACAGATCGCCCGACAGCCGGTCCGGCAGCATCGGCACCACCCGGTCCGGGAAATAGCTCGAGTTGCCGCGTTTTCTGGCCTCGCGGTCCAGCGCCGAGCCGGGGCGCACATAGGCCGCGACATCGGCAATCGCCACCCAGATCACATGACCGCCCGGATTCTTGGGATCGTCGTCAGCATGGGCATAGCAGGCGTCGTCATGGTCGCGCGCATCCGCCGGATCGATGGTGACCAGCGGCAGTTCGCGCAGGTCTTCGCGGCCTTTCAGGCCCATCGGTTTGGCGGCATCCGCCTCAGCCATTACCGGATCGGGAAAGTGATCGGGAATGCCATGCTGGTGAATGGCAATCAGCGACACGGCCTTGGGCGCGGTCGGGTCGCCCAGCCGTTCCACGATGCGGGCACGCGGCAGGCCCATGCGGCCTTTCGGCCCGGCTTGTTCCGCTTCGACCAGCTCACCGTCTTTGGCGTTGTTCACGGCATCCGGGGCAACCATCCATTCGCTTGAAGCGGCCTTGTCGATCGGCACAATTCGCCCGCCTTCGGAACCGGCCCGGAAGATGCCCAGCACCCGTTTCGGGTTGCTGCCGATGCGGCGGATCAGGCGGGCCTCGTAATTGTGGTCCTCGTCCTTTACCAGTTGCAGCTTGACCAGCAGCTTGTCGCCCTGGCCCAGGGCCGGATCCGAGGCCTTGGGCAGGATCATGATGATGGGTTCTACACCCTCGCCATGCCATTCCAGCGGCCGACCATACAGGTCTCCATCACCGTTCGGCGCCTTCACCTCCAGCACAGTCACCGGCGGCAGCTGGTCCGGGTCGCGATAGGTTTTCTTGCGCTTCGTCAAATGGCCCTCCGCCTCCAGCTCCTTGAGGATACGCTTGAGGTCGATGCGGTCGGCGCCCTTGATGCCAAAAGCCTTGGCAATGTCGCGTTTGGAGGTATGGGTCGGGTTGGCGGAGATCCAGTCGAGGATTTCGGCCTTGGAGGGAATACGGCTCATGTTCCCCGCGTATCACGGCGGACGGGCGGCGTCATGGTGAAAAGCACGTCAGCGTCTGGCCAGATCCGCAGCTGTATCGACATCCTGTAGGGTATCGATCAGAGAGACGCGCTGTCCGGGCAGTGTGGCCAGCGTATCAGCCAATGCATGTTCCGTTGACCATCGGACATTTTCGAACAGCCTGCGCGGCAAACGCGCGGGGTGTTTGGCCCCGACCAGCCAGTACCCGCCGTCATCGGCAGGGCCGAAAACAGCGTCGTGATCGCCAAGCGCCGAAAACGCGCGGGCGACACAGCTGCAGGTGATACCGGGAATGTCTGCACCGATCAGGCAGACAGGGCCGGGAAAGGATTGGAGCATCCGCTTCATCCTCTGCCCAAGATCGCCATGACCCTGCGGCAGACGGGGCAAATCCGCAGGCCAAACTCTGGAGGTCACTGCACGGTCCGGTGCCACGGCCAGCACGATTTGCCAGCGCGGGTCACGCAAGCGTCGGATCAGCCCGGCGGATTGGTGGCGGAACCACCAGGTGGCCGGGATCACGCCAATGCCTTTGCCCAGCCGGGTTTTGACCCGGCCTGGGCGCGGCTCCTTGACCATGATGATCAGAGTGCGTTTCACGTGAAATCACGCAGTGGCAAAGTAGTCGCGCAGGATACGGGCATAGATGGACTTCAGCTGGTGAATCTGGGCCACCTCCACCCGTTCATCCACCTGATGCATGGTTTTTCCAACAAGGCCGAACTCCACCACCGGGCAGTGGTTCTTTACGAAACGCGCATCCGAGGTGCCGCCTGTGGTCGACAGTTCCGGTTTGCGGCCTGTTTCCGCCTCAACCGCGGCACAGACCAAATCCGACAAGGCACCCGGCGGTGTAATGAAGCTTTCGCCAGAGATTTTGACATCCACCTTGATTTCGACACCGAATTCCGAGGCTGCCTTGTTCGATTCACGCTGCAGCCAATCCGTCAGGCCGGCGCCGGAATGAGCGTCGTTAAAGCGGATGTTCACGGCAGAGGTGGCCTGCGCGGGGATTACGTTTGTGGCTGGGTTTCCAGTGTCGACAGTGACCACCGCCAGTGTCGAGGCGTCGAAATGCTCGGTTCCCTTGTCCAGCTCATGGCTTGCCAGCCTATCCATCAGCCGCACCATGGCGTTCAGCGGGTTGTTGGCGCGGTGCGGATAGGCTGAATGCCCCTGCACGCCGGTCACTGTGAACCAGGCTGTCATCGAGCCGCGCCGCCCGATCTTGATCATTTCACCCATCTCATTGGGGCAGGTTGGTTCACCCACCAGGCAGACTGACATCTGTTCGCCTTCACGGTCCATGTGATCCAAAAGCGCGGTTGTGCCGTCCAGGGCGGGACCTTCCTCATCGCCGGTGATGGTCAGGATGATGGCTCCGTCCGGCGGCGTTTCCTGTACGAAATCCATGGCGGCAGCGGCAAAGGCGGCAACCCCCGACTTCATGTCGGTTGCACCGCGCCCGTACATAAAGCCGTCTTTCTCCTCGGCCCCGAACGGCGGCATGCTCCAGGCATTCTCATCACCCAGAGGCACCACGTCCGTGTGTCCGTTAAAGCCAAAGGTTTTGGCATGGCCCCTGGCTCCCCACCGGGCAAACAGGTTGGAAACCCCGCCGCGGTCGACGCGGGTGCAGTTGAAGCCGGCTGCGCTCAACAGTTTCTCCAGCAGAACCAGCGCGCCGCCTTCTTCCGGCGTGACAGAGGGGCAGCGGATCAGCTCAGCGGTTAGGCGGGCGGGATCGGTTTGCGGCATCTGCTGGCTCCTCAGGTTCGATTCGGCACAGGCCTAGCGCGGATCGGATCGGATCGCAATTCACAGGCCAAGCCGAAATTATGGTCCGGAAGCAGCGGTTTCAAAGCTGTGAACGGCGGGTGGTGCAGTCTTCCGGAATTTCCGGTGGAGAGAGACATTGAAACCGCTTTTCCGGCAAAATGGCGGACGGCTCGACACAGTTTTTCCCCAACATAAGCTTGCGATGTCTCGGCGCTTGCGTGAAAAGCACGATCCGCCTAAGGACGTTGAAACCCTAGTCAGTGGCCAATCCGAGCGTTTCCGTGCTGTACCTTCGTCTGATCCCAGCCGTTCTATTCATGTTTTGGGGGCAATTGCTCGCTGCGCAGGTGCTGACGGTCAACACCGTTACACGGCCACCGTTCTCCATGGTGGAAGAGGGACGCGACACTGGCTTCTCACTGGAGCTGTTCAAGCTCATGGCGGAGCGGATGGAGTGGGAATACCGGGTCAATCGCACTGACAGCTTTGTCAGCATGCTGGAAGGCGTCCGCAGTGGCGAGGCAGATCTGGCCGCCGCCAATATCTCGATCACCGCATCGCGCGAAATCCAGATGGACTTCAGCCATCCGATTTTTGAGAGCGGGTTGCAGATCATGGTACAGTCCGACGACATCCGCGAACCATCGCTGCTGCGGGCACTGTTGTCGTGGGATCTGGTGGCTGCCATAGGCATCGCCTTTCTGCTTCTGTTTGGCGGCGGCATGCTGATGTGGGTCCTTGAACGTCGCGCGCAGCCCTATTTCGACCGCCCCTTGAAAGAGGCCTGGTTCCCCTCCTTCTGGTGGGCGCTTAACCTTGTGGTCAACGGCGGGTTTGAAGAGCGGGTGCCGCGCACGCCCATCGGTCGGATGTTTGGCGTGGTGCTGGTTGTCTCGTCGTTGTTTATCGTTTCGGTTTTCGTTGCAAAAATCACAGCGGTGATGACAGTTGAGGCGATCAGCGGGTCTGTGAATTCGGTAAATGACCTGTATGGCAGGTCGGTTGGAACCATAGGCGGTTCTACGGCAGCCGGATTTCTGGAGCGGCGCGAGATCGACTTTGCGACCTATTCCGGCCTGGAAGAGATGCTGGCAGCCTTTGAGGTCGGGCAGATCAAGGCTGTCGTTTTTGATGCGCCGGTTCTGAACTTCTATGAGCGGCAGGGCGGGCACAAATACGGTCAAACCATTGGTCAGCCATTTCTGCGCGAAAACTACGGGCTGGTGTTCCCGGCCGGCTCACCACTGGTAGAAGAGGTCAACCAGGTTCTTTTGACGATGCAGGAAGACGGCAGCTATGACGCCCTGTACCGCAAATGGTTCGGCAGTCAGAACTGACGCTTGGGGCTAGTGGCAAGTCAGCTCTTCGCCGTCGAAGAACGGAGTCATCTGGGCGACGATCACGGCGTTTTCTTCCAGCGCCCGCTGCATCAAAGCGCGCTCCTCCTCGCCGATCTCATGCCCTTCGGCCTCGCGCTCTTCCAGTGTGCCGTATCCGGTCACGTCCAGAGGCGCGGTGTCGGCCTGCTTAAGGATTGCCACGGTTTCCCGCACCGCTTCGGCCTCATCAATGCCTGAGGCATAGATCATCAGCGCAGCACCTGTGGCGCCATCAGGCAGTCCGTCTCCGTCCTTGCGGCCGATCTGGACAAGCAGGGTATAGACTTGTTGGCGGGAAGGTTTCTTCTTTTCCATGCCGCCGCCATAGCGCCGGAGCAGGGGGGTGGTCAATCCATTTGCTGCAGTCGGCGCTTGCAGCGGCCCGTGCTTGGCCATTATCTCTAGGCTTGTCCCTGCCCGCGAGGTCCCCCCATGCGCTTCTCCGCTTTCACTGCCGCGCCGGTGCCTTGGAAGAACGGCGGCGGCGTGACCCGCGAGCTGGCTGTGCAAAAAGAAAACGGTCGGCAGGTCTGGCGCCTCAGCCTGGCGGATATCACCCGGGACGGCGCATTTTCTGCCTTTCCCGGTCTTGCCCGTATCCACTGCATCGTCGAGGGGCCAGGGCATGTTCTGTCCAACGCAGAAACCCGCCTGGAGGCCAGTCTTCTGGAGCCGCTTACCTTTGACGGCAATTTGGCTCTGGACTGCCGCTTGCGCGGCGGAGCCTGTAAGGCCTTCAACGTGATTTATGATCCTGAGCTTGTGGCGGCACAGGCCAGGGTTCTGAGGGATGGAAAGCTGCCCGAGGTCACAGGCAGCCAAGTTTTCTTTGTTGTATCCGGAAGTTTGGACCTAAGTGAACAAGGCCGGTACGGCCCCGGAGAGGGGCAGGCAACAGACGGCGCCACCAGCGGAGCTGTCTCGGGTGGCGGCGCTGTCATTCATGTGTGGTTCCAACCTGTTTAGAGACTGTTCAGCAATTCATTGATTGCCGCTCTATAGCCTGCAATGACGCTGTCACGGGCGATGTGGCGGCCCTGCTGCACAATATGGCGCCCGGCGCTCCAGACATCGGTCACGCTGTCGTCGCCAGCCGCAAAGCACAGCCCGTCCAGCATCTGTCCGGGCTTTAGCGCGCACAGGGCCGGTATGCTGCTGTCAATCGCGACCAGATCTGCCAGCGCGCCCTCCTCGATCCGCCCGGCATCGCGCCCCAAAGCCTGGGCACCACCTTTTGCAGCGCCGATATACAGGGTCTCGCCAACGGATCCTTCGCCCGGGACCAGGACATTGCGAGCCAGATCGCGCAGGCGCTGGGAGTACTCCAGTGTACGCAGCTCTTCTGGCAGGGAAATCCGGATGTTAGAGTCTGATCCGATACCAAAGGTGCCGTCATTTGCCAGGTATTCCGCCCCGTTGAACGGACCGTCGCCAAGGTTGGCCTCAGTGATTGGGCAGAGGCCGGCCACGGCGCCTGAACGCGCCATACTGATAGTTTCGGCGCTGGTCATATGGGTGGCGTGAATCAGGCACCATTTGCTGTCGACTGCGGCGTTGTTCAGCAGCCATTCGACAGGGCGGGCCCCCAGCCAAGTGCTGATGTCAGCCACTTCCTTGGGCTGCTCGGAAATATGGATATGCACTGGAAAATCGTTCTGGACTTGCAGAACCTCTGCCAGATCCTCGGGGCAGGTGGCCCGCAATGAATGCGGTGCAATGCCGACGCGGGTGTCCTGCGGCAACTCCTGCTTGGCAATTTCCCGGGCGCGGGAAACCAGTTCGGAAAACTCCGCAACCGAATTGCCAAACCGCTGCTGGCCCCCATTCAGAGCCTGCCTTCCTGCACCGCCATAGGAGTAGAGCACTGGCAGATGGGTGAGGCCGATACCGGTTTGACCAGCTGCAGCGAAGACCCGTTCGCTGAGTTCCGTGATGGATGCGAAATGCGTGCCGCCCGGTTGATGGTGCACGTAGTGAAATTCGCCGACCGAGGCATAACCGGCTTCCAGCATTTCCATAAACACCAGTGCAGCGATGGCCTCGTATTGCTCTGGGGTGATGCGGTCCATGAAGCGGTACATCAGCTCGCGCCAGGTCCAGAAGCTGTCCTTGCCGGCTGCGCGGTATTCAGTCATCCCGGCCATTGCACGCTGAAAGCTGTGAGAATGCAGATTGCCGAGTGAGGGCAGCAGGACATCTGTCCGCAGGTCCCCGGCTTGCGGCTGGCAGCGGGCTTTCAGAGATGTGATCCGGCCGTCTTCGACTGTCAGCCGGAGGTTCTCGACCCATCCCACGGGCAGGCGGGCGTGCTGCGCAAATATTGTCTGCATCCGACCCTCTTATGTCTAGATGTAATCTCAATAGCCGCAGGTTTATTCCGCGGCAAGAGTTTTAGAGAGGAGGGGCGCTGCCCCTCGGCCTGGCGGCCTCACCCCGGGGTATTTGGACCAGAAAGAAGCTGGAGGGTCCCGGAAACGAAAAACGCGCCCGGGCGGGGCGCGTTCCGTGTGTTCAGCGATGCGGCGCAGATCAGTCGCGCAGCAGCTCGTTGATACCGGTCTTGGAGCGGGTCTTTTCATCGACGCGTTTCACGATCACGGCGCAGTAGAGGCTGACGTTGTTCTTGGACGGCATCGAGCCTGCCACAACCACCGAGTAGGGCGGCACTTCTCCGTACATCACTTCGCCGGTCTCGCGGTCGACAATCTTGGTCGACTTGCCGATGAACACGCCCATGCCCAGAACCGAACCTTCGCGCACGATGCAGCCTTCGACAACCTCGGAACGGGCGCCGATGAAGCAGTTGTCCTCGATGATGGTGGGGCCGGCCTGCATCGGTTCCAGCACGCCGCCGATGCCGACGCCGCCCGACAGATGCACGTTCTTGCCGATCTGGGCGCAGGAGCCAACGGTGGCCCAGGTGTCAACCATGGTGCCTTCATCGACATAGGCGCCGAGGTTTACGAAGGAGGGCATCAGAACCGCACCCGGAGCGATATAGGCGGATTTGCGGACGACGCAGTTTGGCACAGCGCGGAAACCTGCGGATTTCCAATCGGTCTCGCCCCAGCCGTTGAACTTGCTGTCGACCTTGTCCCACCAGCCGCCAGCCTGCGGGCCGCCTTCGTGGATTTCCATGTCCTTGATGCGGAAGCCCAGCAGCACGGCTTTCTTGGCCCACTGGTTCACATGCCAGTCGCCGTTTTCTTGTTTTTCCGCAACACGCAGGGACCCGGAGTCCAATGCATTCAGGGTGTCTTCGATAGCGTCACGCTGCTCGCCGGTGGTGGCGGGAGTGATGGTGTCGCGCGCCTCCCAGGCGGCTTCGATTGCTGCTTCCAGCTGGGCGTTGGACATGGATGTTCCTCCGGCATCGGTTAGATTCGCAGCTTCATACCGGCAAACCGACCGAAGGTCATGTCCGGATTGCGTCTAAAACACCGCCCCCGACGGCGTAGCGCCGGATTCCAGTCGATTAGCGCACCCGGCGCAGGTGGCGGCGCAGGATTTCACAAGCGGTCGCAGGATCGCGGCGGCCCATAGCCTGGACAATTGCGGCATGGTCGCTGTCCACCCGCCGGGTCCACTGATGCTGCCAGTTGGCGAACAAATGCCGGGCGGCGGCGATGTGCAGATCGTCAATCGAGGCCAGCAGCCGCGGCATTGCACAAGGAGCAAGGATCACCCTGTGAAAAGCACGGTTCAGCTGCTCCCAGCTGGCCATATCTTCCGCCGCATCGCAGGCAAGCCGGGCCTCGTCGGCGGCGGTGATATCCGTCTCGGTCATCCGGGCAAAGGCATGGGTGAGGGCCAGCACCTCCAGCGACACCCGCATCTCGATCACTTCGCGGATTTCCGAAGGGTCCAATGCGCTGACCCGTGTGCCGCGGCGTGGCTCGGATTGAGCCAGCCCGTGCGCCTCGAGCCGCAGCAAGGCTTCGCGCACCGGTACATGGCTTGCATCGAACGCGCGCGCGATATGGTCTTGGCGCAGTTTCTCTCCTGCGGCCAGACTGCCGGTGATGATGCGCTCGCTTAACGAGCGATAGATGGTATCGGCAATTGTTTCGGACATGTCTTGGCGATACCGGCGCTGTCTGCAGCCTGCAAGGATTATCGAGGATTACCCGAAGGGGTCCGGGGCAATGTTGCCGCCGCAGATCAGAGCCGCAACACGTTCGCCGGGCTCGGGATGGTAGGCACCGCTTATCAACGCGGCCAAGGCCGTGGCGCCGGCCGGTTCCACAAGGATTCGCCTTTCCTGCCAAAGGGCGGTCTGGGCGTCAGATATCGCAGTGTCCGGAACCGTCACCGAGAGCAGGTCCTGGGATGCGGCAAGCTCGAAACAAATGGTGCCGATCCGTTTGGCACCAAGCGCATTGGCGGCAATGCCGGAAACGTCGACATCAACCGGCATGCCGGCCTGTAGGGCGTTTTTCAAAGCGCAGGAAGTTTCCGGCTCTACAGCGACTAATTTCTTTGCGCCTTGAAACCAGGCCAGCGCCCCGGCAATCAGCCCGCCGCCGCCAACAGCGATCAAAAGGGTGTCGGCGTCCAGCCCCTGGGCCTGCCATTCGGCAAAGCACGTACCCTGGCCCGCCACTGTGGCGGGCGCGTCATAGGCGTGGACCTGCATGGCACCTGTTTCTGCCTCATAAGCCTGGGCCTGCTCCAGCGCGTTGGCATAGGCGCCGGGCACCACTTGCAAGTCGGCGCCGGACCGTTTGATCAATGAAATCTTGGCGGGGCCGGCCATTTCGGGCACATAGATCCTTGCCCTGTGTCCCAGTTCCCGGGCGGCATGGGCAACTGCTGCTCCATGGTTGCCGCCGGAAGCCGCAACAAGGCCTGCGGCCGGCACGGGCTGGCTCAGCAGCGTGTTGAAAGCTCCGCGCGCCTTGAAGCTGCCGGTATGCTGCATATGCTCCAGCTTCAGCTCGACAGGGACATCAAGCTCGAAGCCCTGTACCTGTATAACCGGTGTCTGCAGCGCATGGGGCCGTATCCGCTTGGCGGCTGCTGCAATCTCTTCCTGCCAGTCCATGCAACTGTCTCCCTGTTTCTGCCTGCGGCTGGACCTTAGCGGCGCCTCAAGCGGGTGCAAGGCAAACGGCGTGTTTCTGCATTCTTGATTGGCGCTGACAGCGGATGAAGGTTACAAAGGAAGTCCTGTTGATTGATTGGGATTTTTCATGACCGAAGACCGCCACAGCCGTTTCCGCGATGCGCATTCCGACCGGGACCGCGCTGAACATGTGCCAGCGACTCCGCAGACCCAGGCGCCTGCCTACCGGCTGGCATTTGCGGATGAGGAGTTTCTGTGCCGTGAGGAATTGCGTCCTGTACGCCTGCAGTTGGAGCTGCTGAAGCCAGAACTGATGTTGAACGAACATGGCATTGAAAGCACCATCGTCATGTTCGGTGGTGCTCGCATTCCGGATCCTGCGCATAAGGATCAGGCGCGGACCCAGACGCTGGCGGACTTGTCGCATTTTTATGACGAGGCACGCGAATTCGCGCGGCTGATGACCGAAAAGTCAAAGGAAAGCGGTGGCCGTCACAATGTGGTTGTGACCGGCGGCGGCCCTGGCGTTATGGAAGCAGGCAATCGCGGCGCGGTGGATGCGGGCGGCCACTCGATCGGCCTGTCGATTGTGCTGCCGCATGAACAGGCGCCCAATGGGTATGTGACCCCGGACCTGAGCTTCAATTTCCACTATTTCGCAATCCGCAAGATGCATTTCCTGATGCGGGCGCGGGCAATCACCGTGTTCCCGGGTGGATTCGGCACATTGGATGAGCTGTTCGAGAGTCTGACGTTGATTCAGACCGGTCGCATGGAACGGGTGCCTTTCCTGCTGTTTGGCAAGGAATTCTGGAACAAGATCGTCAACTGGGAGGCGCTGGCCGATGCCGGCACCATCTCTGATCAGGATCTGGATCTGTTCCGTGTGGTCGATACCGCTCAAGAAGCGGTTAGGATCATTGAGAATTGGGAGCCTGCACCGCCGCGCGACAGCCTGCCGGGCCGCGAAGGCTGAACACTGGCTGCAGGGGCCGCTGGATTATGAAAATTCCAGCGGCAATGTTCCCATTTCTTCTCCAGTCGTCAACTGGGTCAGGACCTGTGCGCCATCTACCTTTTTCACGGCATAGCCGTAGCCGCGCAGGCGAAATTGCCACTCGCGCGGGCTCAGCGCCTTTTGGCGTTCATTGCGGATCAGATCCAGGACACTTGGGTCTAACGGGGCAGTTTTGTGTTCCATCGGTGCCATTTGCGATTCCTTTCGAAAATTGAATTGTCTGTAATCTGGAAACTGTTTGTTCCAAGTGGCGGAAATTGAGCCGGATCTGGGAAAAAATGGGGCAGCCTGCGCTGCGGTGAAATCCAAGCCTGTTGAAATAAAACATTGCTAGCAATCAAGTAATCATTGGGCAGACGGCCTGGCTCCGGGAGGAACAGCCGGGTTTTTCCCTGTTCAGGGATGCGCCGAAACTAACGATTTACCGAAAAGTCTCTTCTGCTTGCGCCGGTTGCACCCGAAAATCGGCCAATCTTAGCCACATTCCCAAACAAAAACTTACCAGTGGTGGAAAAGTGGAGGGACCCGATGTCCGAAGTTGAAGACTATACGGCGCTTCTGGCCTATACTTCGAACAGCAATTACCGTTGGAACAGCCAGGTTCAACTGGGTACTCAGACTGTGGTGACATACAGCTTTGTTGGCAGCGGCGAACTGGACGATGTGGCCGATGATCCCTACGGCGCAACCAGCTACTGGTCTTTTAACAATAGCCAGCGCAGTTATTTCCGACAGGCTCTTGCCGAATATGAAGAGATCTCGGGCCTGATTTTCGTCGAGATCGACAGCCCAGCGATGATTGATGTGTTCGGTTACGACGGCGGTTCAGCCGCCGGCTGGGCAAACTATGCCTGGGCCAGTGACTATTACACCGGGAACGGCGATCTGGCGATTGAAAGCAGCAGCATGGCGCCGGGCACCTACGGATATGAGACAGTCCTGCATGAAATCGGTCATGCCGTGGGACTGGAACATCCACATGATGGTGACCATACCTTGGCCGATCACTTGGACGATCAGGCCCATACGGTCATGACGTATACCTACGGTGGATACAACGTGACGGAACTGGGGGAATTGGATGCCGAAGCCCTGCAGCATCTCTATGGAGATGCAGAAGGGGGCCAGGGTTGGAACACCTACGTCAACAGCAGCGGCGAAGTTGTCATCAAGGCCAGCGGTCGGTCGGAGATTGTTCTGGCAACGGGTCAGGATACCAGGGTTTACGCCCATGCCGGGAATGATACGGTCAAAGGGCGTGAAGCCGATGACTATTTGACCGGAGGGCGCGGTGAGGACCATGTCCTTGGAGGCTACGGAGAAGACACACTAAAAGGGGGACACGGCTCAGACACCCTCGTTGGCGGCGTAGACGAAGGTGTCTATTCCGGCCGGAACGGCGAGAATGACAAACTCTGTGGCAATGGCGGAAGAGACTGGCTTTACGGCGGCAACGGTGATGACATCCTCCATGGCGGCAACGGCCAGGATTATCTGGTTGGCGGAGCCGGATCCGATGTTTTGACAGGTGGTAAGCACGCCGATGTTTTTGTCTTCGTTTCTGCCGACTACTGGGAACAGAACCGAATTACGGATTTCGGTACTGGCAGCGACCGGATCGAAATTTCCGGTTCTATTCCTGACAGTTTCAGCGACCTGACGATCACTCAGCAGAACGGCAACACGCTGATCAACTACTATGGCAATCACGACATTGAGCTCACCGGATACACCGGAGAGCTGACTGCTGACGATTTCATTTTCAGTTAAGGAAGCTGGGAATCCTGCCGCGCCGGAGGCGAAGCCAGGCTATTTCAACCCGGCTTCGGCCTCGATCTGTTTGCGGCTTTTGCGGGCGCGTTCGGTTGCCGATTTCAGCTGGCCACAGGCAGCCATGATGTCATCGCCCCTGGTCTTGCGGATCGGTGAGGCATAGCCTGCCTGATAAATGATGTTGGCAAACGCCCGGATGCGGTTGTTGGAAGACCGCTTGTAGGGGCTTCCAGGCCATTCGTTGAACGGAATGAGGTTGATTTTGGCCGGGATGTTGTAGCGCTTGATATGGTCAATCAGCCGGTGCGCGTCCTCATCGGTGTCGTTCACCCCGTCCAGCATCACATATTCAAAGGTGATCCGCTCTGAATTGGAAACCTTCGGGTAATCCGCCAGGGCCTGCAGCAGCTCATCGATGTTCCAACGCTTGTTGATCGGCACCAGCATGTCGCGTGTTTCATTGGTGGTGGCGTGGAAGGAAATCGCCAGCAGGCAGCCGATTTCCTGTGCCGTGCGGGCAATCTCGGGCACCACGCCCGAGGTGGACAATGTAATGCGGCGGCGAGACAGCGAAATCCCCTCGGGGTCCATCGCAATCTTCATCGCATCCCGGACGTTGTCAAAGTTGTACAGGGGCTCGCCCATGCCCATCAGCACGATGTTCGACAGCAGCCGGGTTTCCTCCTTGGGCGCGCCCGGTACCGGCCATTCTTCCAGATCGTCGCGCGCCATCATCACCTGGCCGACGATTTCCGCCGGAGTAAGGTTACGTACCAGCTTCTGGGTGCCGGTGTGGCAGAAGGAACAGGTGAGAGTGCAGCCCACCTGAGAGGAGATGCACAGGGTGCCTCGGTCATCCTCGGGGATATAGACGACCTCAACCTCATGGCCGCCATTGATACGCACCAGATACTTGCGGGTGCCATCGGTTGAAACCTGTTTGCTCACCACTTCGGGAATGCGGATCTCGAATGTCTCCGCCAGCTGCGCCCGATAGGCTTTGGCCAGGTTGGTCATATCCGCGAACTCGCGCTTGCCCCATTGGTAGATCCACTGCCAGATCTGGCCGACCCGCATTTTGGCCTGCTTTTCCGGCGTGCCGTGCTCGATCAGCACTTCGCGCATGCGTTCGCGGGTCAGGCCCACAAGGTTGATCTTGTCGCCCTCGGGGTCTTTCCGGGGCAGGGTCATTACGTCCTGGGTGATCGGCGCGCTGGCGGTCATGGTTTAGACTCGGATGCTGGAGGGCAGATGCGGCTCTATATAGGATTTCGCCGGAAGATCAAAAGGAATCCTGGCAGGACCAGCCCGGGATGCGGCTAGGCGGGTGCTATTTGGCAAAACGCACCAGTTCCCGGACCCGGGCCCGGCCCAATGTTGTCCAGCAGGCCCGCGTCGCAATCCCTGCATCTTCCCGTACCGGGTGCACTGCGCCAGCAAAGGCGCAATGGGCGGCCCGGAACGCCTCCCATGCAGTCTGGCTTTCCATCAAAGCCGCTTCTACTTCGGTGCCGCCAAAGCTGTTGTCCTGTTCGGCTGCGGAAACCATGGCGGCCTCCAGCGCATTGAGCAATGCCGCTTCGACCCCTTCTTCACCGTTAGCAACACAGGATCCGATTTCCTCCTGGCTGCCCTGGCCACATTCCAGTGCCGGATCAGCAAAAGCAGGAAAGGTTAGAAACATCACCGCCAGGCAGGCGGGTTGAAGAATTGCCGGATGTAGCATGGCAGTCACCTCCTGACCGCCATGCTACGCAGCTTGCCTGCTTAGAACAAGAAAACCCCGGCGCGAACCGGGGTTTGGTCTGATTTCTGCCTGCAGGCTTACTTGCTGCAGCGCTTCTCCGCATCTTCCACCGCGGCGGTAAAGCCCAGCAGCGAGAAAGTGTCCTTGGTCTGAGTTCCCCGTGCCGATCGTGCTGTCATGACAGCGCTGGCGCCCCGTTTCATCGCAGTGATGATCTTGGCGTCATCCGCCGGAGTGGCCGGCCAAGCCCATTCGCCTTCGGTGAACAGTTCAAACTCGGATTCTCCGATTCCCATGTTCACGGTGGAACCGGGTGCAAAAGGATAGCCGCCAGTGAAGCTGATCTCGCCCTTGGGTGCATCGCTGCTGCGGTAAGTGACAAACAGCTGGATCTCGCTGCGGCGCACGGCCACGACACGGCCGTCACGGGTATTCACGGTTTCCTTTGGCGCGGAAACTCCCCAGCATTCATTCGGGTCATTGCCCTCGAAAACGCTCCAATCCACCTTGGCCGCAACCCGGTTGTTCGACGTTTCCTGTGCAGTTGCTGCGGTTGCCAATGCTGCCAGACACAGGCCCGCAGCTACGCGGGCGAGTTTCAATGCCATTTGTCCCGACTCCAAGACTGTTCTTTCATACCTCAAACCAAGCCAAGGGCCCGCAGCGTTCGTCCGCCATCTGGTCCCGATCCCCTCGCTTGCGCTACACAAGCACACTAACGTAACTAGCACCACGGGCGAAAGTGTGTTTTGGCAGGATTTCGCCCAGAAATCCGCACGCAAAGACGAAGGGGAAGAAAATGCCGAATCCTGTGCCCATGGCAGAAGTCTGGCGCGGCCCGCTTCTGGAAAGCTTGCATCTTGGCCATGCTGTCATCTGTGACAGCAGCGGCCAGGTGGTGCGCAGCTGGGGCGATCCGGATGCAGTGATCTATCCTCGCAGCTCAGCCAAGATGATCCAGGCGCTGCCGCTGATCACGTCCGGCGCTGCTGCGCGCTACGGGCTGACTTCTGAACAGCTGGCGCTGGCCTGTGCTTCCCACAACGGCGCCCATATCCACACGGACCGGGTGAACACCTGGCTGGGCCAGCTGGGTCTGGGAGACGACGACTTCCGCTGTGGCTCGCAGTTGCCGGACGACATCCCGGCCCGCAATGAGCTGATCAAGACCGACAACAGCCCGTGCCAGGTTCACAACAACTGCTCCGGCAAGCACGCGGGTTTTCTGACGTTGAACCAGTTTCTGGGTGGTGGCGCGGAATATATCGAAGTCGACCATCCAGTGCAGCAGGCCTGCCTGGCTGCGTTTGAAGAAACCACCGGCCAGGACAGTCCCGGCTATGGTATCGACGGTTGCTCAGCGCCGAACTTTGCCACTACCGTCACCGGGCTGGCTCGTGCAATGGCCTGGTTTGCGAGTGCTTCAGACCGCTCCGACCGGCCGTCCGAAGCCGCGCGGCAGCTGGTTGCAGCAATGACCGCGCATCCCGAACTTGTGGCTGGTGAAACCCGCTGCTGCACCAATCTGATGCGGGCCATGGGTGGCAAGGTTGCGATCAAGACCGGGGCCGAAGCGGTATTCATCGCCATTCTGCCGGAACAGAAACTGGGCGTGGCGCTGAAGATCTCGGACGGAACAACCCGCGCCAGCGAATGCGCCATTGCTGCGCTGATGGTCAGCCTGGGTGTTCTGGATGCAGAACACCCAGCAACCGGAAAATACATGAGCAAGCTGCTCTACAGCCGCCGCGGTCTGGAATGCGGTTCGATCCGGCCCGCAGCGGACCTGCTGTTCTGAAACAAGATGCCCCGGAAATGTCCCGGGGCACTCTCTCACATTTCGAGTTCGATCACTTCGGCCACTTCCACTGATCCGCTGCCATCCAGGACTATCGGGCAGCCTCTGGCCATTGCACAAGCGGCATCCTGATCGGCTGCCTCCACAACAGTAAAGCCGGCAAGCGGATTCGCGCCGCCGTCATCAGTCACGCCCGAGACGCTTACTGTCTTTGACATTCCAACCGGGTTGCCGGGAATGGCGACAGCATCGCCCATGTCTTCGAACCAGGACTTCCAGGCCTGCATGACCCTGGCGCCCTCTTCCTCGTTTTCCGGTGTCTTGCCGCCGTGATACGCAAAAATGAACTGTGGCATTGGTCTTCTCCCTTTGGTGTGTATGACGAGTCACGAGACAGTGCCGAGCAGTGCCTCCAGCTTGCGCAGGGTGGAGCTCCAGCCCTGCTCGTGACGTGCGGAAATCTCGTCATCCCCGAGATCGCGGTGATCGATCAGCAGCATGGCGCCGCCTGACGCGGCGGTGACAGTGAAGGTCACATGGCTTTCGGAACCGCGGACACCATCCTCATCATGCCAGGCCCATGTGAAGCCGACGGATTTTGGTGCATCTACATGGGTGACTTGGCCGGAAACATGGAAACGCTTCCCGTCGCTGTTCTGCATGACCGAATGCCAGGGGCCGGTGCGGCTGAGATCCAATTCATGCTCTGGAATGGTGACCCCTTCAGGCCCCCACCATGTCAGCAGCTTGTCTGAGTTGGTGACCCAGGCAAACAGTTTTTCTGGGCTGACCGAAAAAATGCGCTGCAACTGCAGTCCGCTCATTCACCATCCTCCATCAATGACGCTTCCAGCCGGTCCAGGCTGCCCTCCCAGAAGGCGCGGCGCGAATGCGTCCATTCCGCAATCATCCGCAGCCCCTCCGGCCGGGCGGAATACATCCGCTTGGTGCCGTCGACTCGCTGGCTGACCAGCCCGGCCTCGCGCAGCACCTTCAGATGGCGTGAGATTGCCGGCGCCGAGATTCCGGCGCCGGGGGCCAGGTCACCGGCAGGCAGCTCGCCCTGGGTGATCAATTGATCGACGATCGACATGCGGGTCCCGTCCGACAGGGCGGCAAAGGATTTCAGAAGCGGTGTCATGCCTTCATTATTAACGATTTTGTTAATTAGTGAAAGGTCAAATTTCCCTGTCCGGACTGCCCGTCGGCCCCTGTCAGGTGCAAAGAAGGCAGTCGAAGTGCTCCCGCCCGTCGTCAGCCTGTTCTGCGAACAGGTTTCCTCCCGTTGGGCCAGGCTCAGCGCCCATGGCGCTGAGCCTGGCCCAAGGCCGCTAAGGGGTGGCTGTGTCAGCAGCCGCACCTGCGGGCGCGGGAGAGCTTCTTCTTTGAGGGATCCGAAAGAGGTTCAGCCCTTGAAGGTGTTTTGGGCATATCCCTGGATGTAAAGTAGAGCAGTCAGGTCGCCGTGGTTGATGCGGATATCACATTCCGCTGCAACGGAAGGTTTGGCGTGCAGGGCAACTCCGGCACCCGCACGTTTCAGCATGCCCAGATCATTGGCGCCGTCCCCCACAGCCATCACCTCCGCCTCAGCGATTCCCAGCCGGGCGGTGATTTGTTGCAGAGCCTCCACCTTGGCCTCTCGCCCCAGGACCGGGCGGCCTGCGTCGCCGGTCAGTTTACCGTCTTCAGTCAGCAGGGTGTTAGCGCGGTTTTCATCAAACCCCAACTCTGCCGCAACCTGTGTGGTAAAGGCCGTGAACCCGCCCGAGACCAGTGCCGCATACGCATCGTCCGCCTTCATCGTGGCCAGCAGCCGTCTGGCGCCAGGCATCAGGGTGATTCGTTCGGCCAGCACCTTGGCAATGACCGTTTCCGGCAGCCCCTTCAGCAGCCCGACCCGTTCGGTCAGCGCGCCTTCGAAGTCCAATTCTCCGTTCATCGCCCGCGCAGTGATTTCTTTGACCCGGGCACCGACACCCGCCTCCTCGGCCAGCTCGTCAATGCATTCCTGCTGGATCATGGTGGAATCCATATCGGCCAGCAGCATCTTCTTTTTGCGCCCCTCAGATGCCTGTATGACCAGATCAACGCCGATCTGCTGCAGGTCGTCCCAGACGCCCCAGCGGTTATCCGGCATCTGCTCCAACGAAAACTCCGCTGCAATGCCCAGAGCCAGCCATTCGGCCTCGCCGCCGCCCCAGGCATTGCGCAGCGATTCGATCAACACAGGCTCCAGCACCGGGTGGGCCGGATTGCAAAGCAGGGTGGCAACAAACATCGGCGGGCTCCATTCCGTTTGAATTCCCTTTGTCATAACGGCCTGTTGTCGGATCGGCCAGCCTGCCGGAACCTGTCAAAAACCGGGTGCATAATAAGGTATGCAGCTTGCGGCCATTTCGGTGCAACTGTTTCCGATGGTGGAAAAACGTGTCGCAAAAAGCATATGTATCGCCGTATTTTTCTGAATTTACTGTTGCATGCCGCGCTGCAGCGGCCTAGCTCTGATGGCGGGACACCCCTCCCCAACGAGGGGCGCTTATCTGGAAGGATAGCATTGATGGCTATTGAACAACCGGCATCGCGGCCGGCCAATCCGCGTTTTTCGTCTGGGCCTTGCGCCAAACCTCCCGTCTTTGATGTTGCCAAACTTGCTGGCGCGCCGCTGGGCCGCTCGCACCGCGCGGCAGTGGGCAAAGAGCGCCTGAAGGCGGCGATCGAAGGCACCCGCGAAATTCTGAACATCCCTGCCGATTACAAGATCGGTATTGTGCCCGCGTCAGACACCGGCGCGGTGGAAATGGCGATGTGGAACCTACTGGGTGCCCGCGGGGTGGAGATGCTGGCCTGGGAAAGCTTTGGCGCTGGCTGGGTCACCGACGTGGTGAAACAGCTGAAGCTGGACGCTACTGTCAAAACCGCTGACTACGGCCAGATTGTCGACCTTAGCACTGTCGATTTCGCAAATGACGTTGTCTTCACCTGGAACGGCACCACCTCCGGTGTGCGGGTGCCCAATGGCAACTGGATCCCGGCGAACCGTGAAGGGCTGACCATCTGCGATGCGACCTCCGCTGCCTTTGCGCAGCGTCTGCCCTGGGACAAGCTGGATGTGACCACTTTCTCCTGGCAGAAGGTGCTGGGCGGCGAAGCGGCCCACGGCATGATCATCCTGTCACCGCGCGCGGTGGAACGGCTGGAAAGCTACACCCCCGCCTGGCCGCTGCCGAAAATCTTCCGCCTGACCAAGGGCGGCAAGCTGATCGATGGCATCTTTCAGGGCGCCACCATCAACACGCCCTCGATGCTGGCGGTTGAGGACTACCTGTTGGCGCTGGACTGGGCGCGCTCCATCGGTGGTTTGGAAGGCCTTCGCGAACGCGCCTATGCCAGCCTGGCTGCGGTGCAAAGCTTTGTACAGGACAACTCATGGATCGCCTTCCTGGCTGAACAGCCAGAGTACCGCTCCAACACGTCTGTCTGCCTCAAGTTCACTGACCCCCGCATCCGGGACGGTGCCGCCTTTGCCAAGGCTGTTGCCAAACGGCTGGAGGGCGAAGGCGTGGCTTTTGATATCGGCGCCTACCGCGATGCGCCTCCGGGACTGCGCATCTGGTGCGGTGGCACAGTGGAAGCCACGGATGTGGCCGCGCTGATGCCCTGGATCAAATGGGCCTTTGAGGCCGAGATCGCGGCCCAGACCGAGGCTGCCTGAGACACGGCTGTTCCGGGGCGGAAACTCCGGAGCGTCGTTTGCCCCGCAAGGGCACGCTTTTCAACTTTCGGCCAGAACAGGCCCCCGCAAAAGGACCAACCACATGGCTCCCAAAGTACTCGTCTCCGACAAGCTCTCGGAAACCGCCGTCCAAATCTTCCGCGACCGCGGCATTGATGTTGATTTCCTGCCCGACGTGGGCAAGGACAAGGAAAAACTGGCAGAAATCATCGGCCAGTACGACGGCCTCGCCATCCGCTCCGCCACCAAGGTGACCGAAAAGATCCTGGACAAGGCAGACAACCTCAAGGTCGTCGGGCGCGCCGGCATCGGCACTGACAATGTCGACAAAGAAGCCGCCTCCAAGCGCGGCGTCATTGTGATGAACACGCCCTTCGGCAATATGATCACCACTGCTGAACACGCCATTGCCATGATGTTCGCCACCGCCCGCCAGCTGCCGGAGGCCTCGGCCTCCACCCATGCCGGCAAATGGGAAAAGTCCAAGTTCATGGGGGTGGAGCTGACGGCCAAAACCCTGGGGGTTATCGGGGCGGGCAATATTGGCGGCATCGTTTGTGACCGCGCCCGTGGTCTCAAGATGAAAGTGGTCGCCTATGATCCCTATCTGAGCAGCGAGAAAGCCGACAAGATGGGCGTCGAAAAGGTTGAGCTGGACGAACTGCTGTCCCGCGCCGATTTCATCACCCTGCATGTGCCGCTGACTGACCAGACCCGCAATATCCTGTCCAAGGAAAATCTCGAGAAAACCAAAAAAGGCGTGCGGATCATCAACTGCGCCCGCGGCGGCCTTGTGGACGAGGGCGCCCTGGCAGAACTGCTGACCTCCGGCCATGTCGCAGGCGCGGCCTTTGATGTGTTCTCCGTTGAACCGGCCAAGGAAAATGCTCTGTTCGGCCTGCCGAATGTGGTCTGTACCCCGCATCTGGGCGCCGCCACCACCGAGGCACAGGAGAACGTTGCCCTGCAGGTGGCTGAGCAGATGTCCAATTATCTGCTGACCGGCGCTGTTGAAAATGCGCTCAACATGCCGTCCGTCACCGCCGAGGAGGCCAAGGTCATGGGGCCCTGGATCAAGCTGGCGGACCATTTGGGCTCCTTTGTGGGGCAGATGACGGATGAACCGATCAAGGCGATCAACATTCTGTATGATGGTGTGGCTGCGGGTATGAATCTGGAGGCCCTGAATTGCGCGGTGGTTGCCGGGATCATGAAAAAGGCCAACCCGGAAGTGAACATGGTCTCGGCGCCAGTCATCGCCAAGGAACGCGGCATTCAGATCTCGACGACCAATCAGGACAAGTCGGGAACCTTTGATGGCTACATCAAGGTGACGGCAGTCTCCTCAAAACGCGAGCGCTCTGTGGCGGGTGCCGTTTTCTCCGACGGCAAGCCGCGGTTTATCCAGATCAAGGGCATCAACCTCGACGCGGATGTGGGTGCGCATATGCTCTACACCACCAACGAGGACGTGCCCGGCATCATTGGTACGCTGGGTCATACGCTGGGTGATCACGGCGTCAACATCGCGAACTTCACCCTGGGCCGGTCTGAGGCGGGCGGCGAAGCCATTGCACTTCTCTATGTGGATGACCTGGTTCCGGCCGAAGCCCGTGCCAAACTGGCCGAAACCGGGTTGTTCAATCAGATCAAGCCGCTGGAGTTCGACGTCGCCTGATCTCTCAGCCGTGCTGTTTCAAGCGCCGCCGCTGTCTGCGGCGGCGCTTTTGCATTTCTCAGCCGCGGCTGCGCAGAACCACCACAGTGAACAGCAGCATGGAAGCAAGCGCTGCCAGCGACCCTGACTTGGCCAGCAATTCAGTCCGCTCAAGGATGGCCAGGGGGATGCCGGGAATAAGAAGGGCCAGGGTCAGAATGACCGCCGCCAAATGGAGCTTGGGCAATGTGCCTGCGGCAGAGTCAGGCAGCAGATTATAATAGAAAGCGTAGATTGAGCAGCTGACCCAGCCAAGCAGGTTCAAATGCCCATGGGCCGGCGACATCAGGTGGTCCTGGCTGGCCGACATTTGTATACCCCAAACCATGCCGCCCAAAGCCGACACCACCGCCATCAGCATGAACCATCGCGCAATTCCCGTCATAATGCCCCTCCCTTTTTATCGGTGCTGCAAGCAGCGTCAGGTATAACATGCTGTCTTCAGGCGGCTTTGCCAGCCCTGATTTTGCAGCTCTCCGTGTTGAGCCCCCCGGCGCGATGCGCCATCACTGCTTCCAGACTGCAGACAGGAACCGTGCCATGACCGCCCCACTCTACGCCATCGGAGACATCCACGGGCCTCGAAGAGGCGCTGCAGCGGATTGAGGCTGACGGCGGCGAGAACGCTCGCATTGTCTTTCTGGGGGATTACATCGACCGCGGCCCGGACAGCCGCGAGGTGGTTAAACGGTTGCTGCAGGGCCAATCAGAGGGCCGCAACTGGATCTTCCTCAAAGGCAACCACGACAGGATGTTTTCGATGTTCCTGGAGGAGTATCCGCGCAATGATACCCGTCTGCTGGTCGGCTATCATTGGCTGCATGAACGCATCGGCGGCATTGAAACCCTGCAGTCCTATGGTGTCGAAGTGTCAAAGGGCGACCGAATCTTCCAGGTCCACAAACGCGCCCGCGCTGCTGTGCCCCAGATGCATCTGGATTTCCTTGGTGAATTGAAGCCGTATCATCAGGAGGGCAGCCTGCTGTTTGCCCACGCAGGCATCCGTCCTGGCCTGCCGCTGGAGAGCCAAAGCGAGGATGACCTGATTTGGATTCGTCAGGAATTCCTCAACGATGAGCGCTCCCATCCCTGGCTGGTGGTGCACGGGCACACGCCGAACAAGCAAGCTGTGCACTGCGTGAACCGCATCAACCTCGACAGCGGCGCGGGCTATGGCCGCCCGCTCACGGCAGCCGTCTTCGAAGGCAGCGAGTGCTGGCTGCTGACGGATCAGAGCCGGAAGCTGCTCGCTCCTTGAAGCTTACGGCTTCTTTCTGGTCAAAAATACTCTGGGGGGAGCGCCAGCGGCGCGAGGGGGCAAAGCCCCCTTATCCACCTGTCAGGTCCAGTCCAGCACCACTTTGCCGGATTGACCGGATTTCATTGCTGCAAAACCTTCAGAAAAATCATCCACACCGAACCGATGGGTAATGACCTTGCTCACATCCAGGCCGTTCTGCAGCATGGCAATCATCTTGTACCAAGTCTCGAACATCTCGCGGCCGTAGACCCCCTTGATGGTGATAGCCTTGAACACGATGCGCGACCAGTCTACCGGGGATTTTCCCGGCGGAATGCCAAGCAGGGCTATCCTGCCGCCCATCACCAGGCTTTCCACCATCTGATCCAGCGCTGCCTGGCTGCCTGACATCTCCAGTCCCACGTCGAAGCCTTCCTTCAGCCCCAGCGCATGGGCTACGTCGTTCAGGTCTTCTTCAGCGACGTTCACAGCCCGTACAGAAGGCACCACCAGTTCGGCCAGTCGCAGCCGGTCCGGGTTGATGTCGGTGATCACCACATTGCGGGCCGATGCATGGCGCGCAACTGCGGCCGCCATGATGCCAATGGGGCCCGCGCCGGTGATCAGCACGTCCTCGCCCAGCAGATCAAAGCTCAGCGCCGTGTGTACCGCATTGCCCAGCGGATCGAGAATCGCGCCGATTTCATCCGGGATATCGTCCGGCAGCGGCACCACATTGAAGGCTGGCAGGCGCAGATACTGGGCAAAGGCGCCCTGTTCGTTCACCCCGATGCCGCGGGTGCCGGGGTCCAGATGAAACTTGCCGGAGCGGCTCTGGCGGGAATCATGTTCGATCAGATGCCCTTCGCCCGAACACCGCTGGCCGATCTCCAAACCCGTCACATCCTTGCCGATCTCGACGATCTCGCCGGCAAATTCATGCCCGGTGATCATCGGTACCGGCACCGTATGCGCGGCCCAGTCATCCCAGTTCCAGATGTGGATGTCGGTGCCGCAGATGCCGGTTTTGTTGACCTTGATCAACACCTCATCCGGCCCGATCTCCGGGACTGGCGCCTGCACCATCCACAGGCCTTCCTGCGGATGGCTCTTTTCCAGCGCTTTCATTGTGTTCGGCAGGCTCATGAGATCACCCCCAAATCCTTGCCAGCCTTGCCAAAAGCCGCCAGCGCGCGGTCCAGTTCATCCCGTGTCAGTGCCGCATTCATCTGTGTCCGGATGCGTGCCTGCCCGCGCGGCACCACCGGAAAGAAGAAGCCGGACACATAGACGCCCTCGTCAAACAGCCGCGTTGCCATGTCTTGCGCCAGCTGTGCTTCGCCCAGCATCACGGGGATGATCGGGTGCTCACCGGGCAAGAGATCAAAACCCAGTTCTTCCAGCCCTGCGCGCCAGTACCTGGCATTCTCGAACAGCTGCATCCGCAGCCCGTCGCCTTCTTCAACCAGCCGGATCGCCTCCAGCCCGGCAGCAACAATCGATGGCGGCAGCGAATTGGAGAACAAATAGGGCCGCGCCCGCTGCCGCAGCAGGTCGATCACTGGCTGCGGCCCGGCGATGTAACCGCCGATGGCCCCCCCAAGTGCTTTGCCCAATGTCCCGGTGACGATATCCACGTCCACCCCGAAATGCTCCGGCGTTCCGGCGCCTGTCGCGCCCATAAAGCCGGTTGCGTGGCAGTCATCCACCATCACCACCGCATCGTATTTGTCCGCCAGCGCCCGGATCTCCGGCAGTTTCGCCAGATAGCCGTCCATCGAGAACACGCCGTCGGTCGCAATCATAATATGCCGGGCGCCATCCTCACGGGCCTGTTTCAGCCAAGCCTCCAGGTCGTTCATGTCGCTGTTCAGATAGCGATAGCGCTTGGCCTTGCACAGCCGGATACCATCGATGATCGACGCGTGGTTCAGCGAATCCGAGATGATCGCATCTTCCGGTCCCAAAAGCGGCTCAAACAGGCCGCCGTTGGCGTCGAAACAGGCGGCAAACAGGATCGCGTCATCCTTGCCCAGGAACTTGGCCAGCCTTTGCTCCAGCTCCCGGTGTATGTCCTGGGTGCCGCAGATGAACCGGACCGATGCCATGCCGAATCCTTTCGGATCCATCGCATCTTTGGCAGCTTTAATCAGGGCGGGGTGGTCGGCCAGACCCAGGTAGTTGTTTGCGCACAGGTTAATCACCTCGCGGCCGCCAACCGTGATTTCACCCCCTTGTGGGGAGGTGATCATTCGCTCGCGCTTGTACAGCCCTTCGCCCTGGATCTGGGCCAGCGTGTTGGAGATGTCGGTCAGAAATGCAGTGGACATGCGCAAACTCCTTGGTGTCTCGAGTCGCACATCTATCATAACGGATGTACTTCCCAAATACAGGATTTCATCATTACGGAAAAAAATCCGTGAAACCGGACGTTGCGGCAGCAATCCTCTGAACCGTCAAATTTGCCCCGGCAACAGAGAGGATGTGCAATGGCCAGGTGCATAGGTATCGACGGAGTGTTTTCAAAGCACAGGGCGAAAGGGCCGTATTGGGGGAGCCCAGGTCTTGGGGGCAGAGCTAGAAGTGAGATCCAAAAGAAAACGCGGCCCCCTTTCGGGGACCGCGTCCAAAGTCAGCTAAGCGAGAAAGCTTAGTCCAGCGACAGGTTCACTGCTGACTCGCGGCCGTCACGGCCTGCTTCGATGTCGAAAGTGACTTTCTGGTTGTCCGCCAGGCCGGTCAAGCCGGAACGCTCAACAGCGGAGATGTGCACAAACACATCTTTGCTGCCGCCGTCGGGTGCGATGAAGCCGAAGCCTTTGGTGGTGTTGAACCATTTTACGGTGCCGGTGGCCATATCCGTAGTCTCCTAATGTTCGCTGCCCGCGTAAGTGCGGCAGCCTGGCGTAGTCGGTCTGGATCGAGAGACTGAAAACGCCGCAAAAACGGGAGACAGTGGATCGACAAGAATAACGTTAGCGGTTCACATATGGGCCGTGGAGCTGAGTCTTTCAAGGGGAATATCTGTCAAGTTGCGGCAGTAAGCCGCCGACCCTGGTGAATGCACCTTTTTTGATGGGGGTTTGATGAACCGGACAGGGGTTAAAGTCAGAAGTTCATTGGGGCTTACCGCCGGGTCGGCTCAGGCATTCTTCACAATCAGAAACACGCGGGCTGGCCCACCGGGCGCGGTGATTGCATGCGATACATCGGCGGCATAACGCGCCGTGTCGCCAGCCTGAAGCTGGTCCTTGGCGTTGCCGGAACTGACTGCGATTTCCCCTTCAAGCACTGTCAACTGCTCCAGGGTGCCACGGGTGTGGGGCTGGCTGATCAGGGCGCCGCCCTTGTCAAACCGGATGTCATAGACCTCATGGCCGCCGGCCTCTTCCGGCGGTGACAGGATGCGGATGCGGCAGCCCTGGCCCATATTCTCGATTTTGGGCACATCTGCCGCGCGCAAGATCTCGATTCGATCCTGCAAGTCGCCTGCTTCCAGAAGGCCCGCAAAATCCACCTGCAGCGCGCGTGTGAGATTCCACAGCGTCGCAATGGTGGGAGAGCTTTCGCCGCGCTCGATCTGGCTCACCATCGAGCGGCTGACACCCGATAGGTTGGCAACCGCTTCCAGGCTTAAACCCTGCGCGCGGCGCGCCTCTTTCAGGCGGGCGGGCAAGAGGGTCAGGATATCGTCTGTGTTTTCCGTCATGACGGATTCTCTGCGCCCCCGAGGCGGATTTGTCAAATGTTCAGGACTGGGGATGATGCGCCGCTACGGTGCGCCGGGGGGCGGCGGTGACATGAACAATGGCGCCGGGTTGCAGTGACGGCACGTCCGGGCAGACAGGCCCATGCTGCGGGTGCATAGTAATCCCGGACCTGAGGAGGAAAGAGCCAATGACTGACATCGTGATCCTGGACGGCGCGCGTACCGCCATCGGCACATTTGGCGGCGCCCTTGCAGGCACCGCGCCGATCGACCTGGCAACCATCGTATCCAAGGCGGCGCTGGAACGTTCTGGTGTCGAGGGCGGACAGATCGGCCATGTGGTGTTCGGCCACATCATCAACACCGAACCCCGCGACATGTACCTGAGCCGCGTGGCGGCGATGCAAGCGGGTATCCCGGATGCGGTTCCAGCGATGAACGTGAACCGGCTGTGCGGCTCTGGTGTGCAGGCGATTGTCTCTGCCTTTCAGTCGCTTGCCATGGGGGATGCGGAGTTTGCGCTGGCTGGCGGCGCCGAGAATATGTCGCGCAGCCCCTACATCATCCAGCAAAGCCGCTGGGGGGCCAAAATGGGTGATGTGAGGTCGCTCGACATGATGCTGGGCGCGCTCCACTGCCCGTTTGGTACCGGCCATATGGGCGTCACGGCAGAGATTGTTGCGGATGAACATGGCATCACCCGCACACAGATGGATGAATTTGCCTTGGCCAGCCAGACCCGCGCGGCGGCGGCGATCGAAGCAGGGCATTTCAAATCCCAGATCACGCCGGTTTCGGTGAAGGTAAAGCGCGATCTGGTGCCCTTTGACATGGATGAGCATCCCCAGGACACTTCGCTGGAAAAACTGGCCGGGCTAAAGGCCGTGTTCCAGAAAGAGGGCCGGGTAACTGCGGGAAATGCCAGTGGACTTAACGATGGCGCTGCGGCGCTGGTGCTGGCTACTGCATCTGCCGCGCAGAAGGCCGGGCTGAAGCCAAAGGCGCGGATTCTGGGCTATGCCCATGCTGGTGTGCGGCCTGAAGTGATGGGTATCGGACCGGTGCCTGCGGTGCGGAACCTAATGGAGAAAACCGGGCTTTCCGCTGACGATTTCGATGTTATCGAATCGAATGAGGCGTTTGCCGCGCAAGCTTTGGCCGTGAACAAAGAGCTTGGCCTGGACTCAGCCCTTGTGAATCCCAATGGCGGCGCCATTGCGCTCGGCCATCCGGTCGGGGCGACCGGAGCCATTATTACCCTGAAAACGCTGTATGAACTGGAACGTATTGGGGGTGCCAATGGTTTGATCACCATGTGTATTGGCGGCGGCCAGGGTATTGCGCTGGCAATTGAACGCATTTGACGCCGACAGGCGCCGGGTTCGTCGTAGGCTTGCAGAGATTGGCGAGGGGGCTGGACTGCACCGGATTTCAGCCCCCTTTGCTGCGGACATCCGGCGCACTTCTACGGGATGCCTGAGCTCTACGCGGCGGCACAGAATGTGTCGATCAGCTGAAGAAGGCGGCCCGGAGTTACAGGCTTGGGGATGAACCCATCCATGCCCAGCCCCTTGATGATAGCATCGTCGTGATAGGCGACATCCGCGGTCACAGCGAAAATAGGCAAACCGCTGGGCGGATCCATCGGCGCTTCGCGGATCTGACGTGTCGCCTCTATTCCGGAGACCCGCGGCATGTGGAGATCCATCAGCACCAGCCCATATTCGTTCGGAGCGCTTCTGAGCATGTCGATACCGATCTGCCCGTTTTCGGCGATGGTTACTTCCACACCAAGCGCCATGATGATCTCGCGCATCATGTACCGGGTGAATTCATCATTTTCGACGAGCAGGACTTTTCGCGGGTTGTTCATCATCTGGTTCCGTAGTTGCGTTGGCGGATAAAGCCAGAGTTCCAGTCATGACATTCAAAAAAAACTTTAGGTGGCAACCGGAATGATCTTGCGATTTCAGAAGTTTACTCCCGATTGAGCAGTCGGCATGCGTCCACGGCCATCATGCGTGGGTTTTAATTTTCGGTCAACGTGTATGCTGCGTGCAAGTTGTATTCTATTTTTGCAATTTGGATTCCCAAGGGACGTCGAAGTGGCCCCCGGTTGCGGTGGCCTGGCGGAGCCCATCCGCGCTCGCAATTTGGGTCGGCTGCTCCTGCTGGATGTCGCCGCGTCAGCTTAGCAGAGCAATGAGAATGCAGACGCCAGTGGCGACGAGAGCCCCCAGCAGCGCAGGCGCAACCCAGCTATACTTGCTGCGTGGTCGCAGGTTATGCTGTGTGGCCTGAGCAATCAGTGCCTGTTCCACCAGCGCCGGCAGGCGGGGCCCGAAACGGGACATGACCTTGGCGGTGTCCAAAAGGTCTGAAACCACGGCGCGCGGGCCAATGGATTTCTTGATGTAATCTTCGACCACGGGCTGCGCGGCTTCCCAGATATTGATGTGCGGATCCAGCGAGCGGGCGACGCCCTCGACCACCACCATGGTGCGCTGCAGCAGGATCAGCTCAGTGCGGGTTTCCATGCCGAAGCGTTCCGTGACCTCAAACAGATAATTCAGCAGGCGGCCCATGGAGATGTTTGACGCATCCATGCCGAAGATCGGCTCACCCACTGCACGCAGTGCGCGGGCGAACTCATCCACGTCACGGTCGGGGGGCACATAGCCTGCCTCGAAATGCACCTCGGCCACGCGTTTGTAGTCGCGTTTGATGAAGCCATAAAGAATCTCGGCATAGACCCGGCGGGTATATTCATCAATATGACCCATGATGCCAAAATCATAGGCGATGATATCGCCATTGGATGCGACCTTGAGGTTGCCCTGATGCATGTCAGCATGGAAAAAGCCGTCACGCAGCGCATGACGCAGGAACAGTGACAACACCCGATTGGCCAGGATCTTGCGGTCATGGCCTGCCGCATCCAACGCGCCGTTGTCGCCCAGCGGAATGCCATCGGCCCAGTCCATGGTCATAACCCGCCGGGCTGAATACCCCCAGCGGATCCGCGGCAGCTGAAAGCCTTCGTCATCGGTGGTATTGGCGGCGAATTCAGATGCCGCGGCGCTTTCCAACCGCAGATCCAGCTCGCCCTGCACCACGCCGTCGAAATGTTCGATGACATCCATCGGCTTCAGGCGGCGGGCGCTGGGGGCGAACAGGTCAACAATACGAGCCGCAAAATAGAAGGCATCCACATCCTTGTTAAAGGCGCGTTCGATGCCCGGCCGCAGCACTTTGACGGCGACTTCCTCGCCGGTGTCAGCCAGTGTCGCGCGGTGCACCTGGGCGATGGAGGCAGCAGCCACGGGGTCGCTGAAATCCGAAAAGACTTCTGAGGCGGGACGCCCAAGTTCCTTTTCCACCTCGACCAGCGCCTCGGCGCGGGAAAACGGTGGCAGCTTGTCCTGCAGCACCCGCAGCTGGTTGGCCAGATCCTTGCCCACCACGTCGGGCCGGGTCGAGAGTACCTGGCCGAACTTGATATAGGCCGGTCCAAGCGCATTCAGCGCCCGGGTCTCAGGTGGCATGGCAGGGTCGCCCTTGTATCCCAGCCATTTAAAGGGCCAGCCCAGGGTGCGGGCCAGGATGCGCAGCGGTTTGGGCGCCTCAAACGCCTCCAGCACCGAATGCATGGCGCCAGTGCGCTCGAATGTGGCGCCTGTGCGGATCAGGCGCAGGATGTTATGGGGACCGCGCATGGCTCAGATCTTCCAGCCGGAATGCAGGGCAGCGATGCCCATCGACAGGTTGCGGTATTTGGCGTTTTCGAACCCCGCCTGTTTCACCATGCCCAGGAAGGTTTCCTGATCCGGGAAGTTGCGGATCGATTCCACCAGATACTGATAGCTGTCGTAGTCCCCGGCAATCATCTGCCCCATCCGGGGGATCACATTGAAGGAGTACAGATCATAGAGTTTTTGCAGCCCGTCGTTTGGCAGCTGCGAGAATTCCAGCACCATCAGCCGCCCGCCGGGACGCAGCACCCGGTAGGCTTCGTTCAGGGCCTCCTGTGGACGGGTCACGTTCCGGATGCCGAAAGAGATGGTGTAGACGTCAAATGTGTTGTCCTTGAACGGCAGCTTCATTGCGTCGCCGGTCACCCAGTCGAGACTGTCTGCCATCTGCTCGGCGTCGGCGCGTTTGCGGCCCTCTTCCAGCATCGGGCGGGTGAGGTCGAACACGGTGGAGTGACCGTGGCCCGCCCGTTTCAGGAAGCGGAAGGAAATGTCACCGGTGCCGCCGGCCACATCCAAGAGACGCTGCCCGGGGCGCGGTGCCAGCCAGTCCATCATCGCGTCTTTCCAGACCCGGTGGATGCCGACGCTCATCACATCGTTCATGATGTCGTATTTTGAGGCGACCGAATTGAAGACCCCCTGCACGCGGCCTGCCTTTTCCTCCTCGCGGACGGTTTCGAATCCGAAGTGAGTGGTGTTATCGCTCGTATCGCTCATAAGGCTTGCCGTTTGCTGATTTCCGCCCTTGTTATAAGGCGCTGTGGGGCAGGCACAATGCGGCCCATTGGTTCAGGAGGGGTGTAATGCCAGAATTGCCCGAGGTCGAGACGGTGAAACGCGGTTTGACGCCTGCGATGGAGGGAGCAGTTATTGCACATGCGCAGGTAAACAGACCGGATCTGCGCTGGCCGTTCCCGGAGCGAATGGCGGAACGTCTGACCGGCGCGCGGGTGAACAGTCTGCGACGGCGCTCGAAATACATTCTGGCGGATCTGGATACGCAAGAGACGCTGTTGATCCATCTGGGCATGTCCGGGCGGATGACTGTGTCCGGCGACCCGCTGGGGCAGTTTGTGCATGAGCACCCACAGACGGAAAAGCACGACCATGTGGTGCTGGACATGGACAATGGCGCCCGCATCACCTTCAATGATCCGCGCCGGTTCGGGGCGATGGATCTGCTGGAGACGGCGACGGCAGACTCCCACAAGCTATTGTCGGTACTGGGGCCGGAACCTTTGGGCAATGATTTCCACGAGGATCACCTGCTTGGGGCTTTCAGGGGGCGCAACACGCCGGTGAAATCCGCATTGCTGGATCAGGGAATCATCGCAGGCCTTGGTAACATCTACGTTTGTGAGGCGCTGTTCCGTGCGGGAATTTCGCCACGCCGAAAGGCTGGGCAGATATCAGCGCATCGGGTTGCGGCGCTGGTTCCTATCATCCGACAAGTGCTGCACGACGCCATCCGCGCAGGCGGTTCGTCACTAAAAGATTTCAGGCAAGCCTCTGGTGAACTTGGATATTTCCAGCACTCGTTTGATGCTTACGGGCGCGAAGGCGAACCGTGCAGGCGCGAGGGTTGCGCGGGGTCAATTGCCAGAATCACCCAGTCCGGACGCTCTACCTTCTACTGTGTAAAGTGCCAAAGATAGCTTGATCAGGGGAACCCTTTTGGTAAGGACTTTAGGCTGAACGGAACAACCGAAAGAGAAACCATGGCCTACGAGACGATCACCGTCGATGTGCAGGACCACGTTTGCCTTATCAAGCTGAACCGCCCAGAGGCGATGAACGCGCTCAACAAGGAGCTCATTGGCGAGCTCTGCGATGCTCTTGAGGAAGCTGATGCAAGCGACAAGGTGCGCTGCATCGTTTTGACAGGCTCGGAGAAGGCCTTTGCCGCCGGTGCCGACATCAAGGAGATGTCGGAGATGAGCTTTACCGAGGTGTTTTCCACCAATCTGTTCGCCGATGCTAATGACCGGATCTCGGCAATCCGCAAGCCGGTGATTGCAGCCGTTGCTGGTTATGCGCTGGGCGGCGGTTGCGAGCTGGCGATGCTGTGCGATTTCATCATCGCGGCTGAGACTGCCAAGTTCGGTCAACCGGAAATCAACCTGGGCGTTGTCGCAGGCATTGGCGGCACCCAGCGCCTGACCCGCTTTGTGGGCAAGTCCAAATCGATGGACATGAACCTGACCGGCCGCTTTATGAATGCTGAGGAAGCTGAGCGTGCAGGCCTGGTGTCGCGTGTCGTGCCGGCCAAGAAGCTGATCGAAGAAGCCACCGCAGCGGCGCAGAAAATCGCTGAGAAATCGCTGCTGACGGCGATGGCGGTCAAAGAGTCGGTGAACCGTTCCTATGAGTTGCCGCTGAGCGAAGGTCTTCTGTTTGAGCGCCGGGTCTTCCATTCAATGTTTGCGACCGAAGATCAAAAGGAAGGCATGGCGGCTTTCCTTGAAAAGCGCGAAGCGCAATTCCGGGACAAGTAAGCGCCGGAAACAGATTTCAAAACGGCGGGCCTTGTGGTGCGCCGTTTATGCTGCCGGGGTCGGCGGCCTTGCAATTCCCTGCGGAGTTGGATAAACGCCGCCCCATACATGCGCGTGCAGCCCGCTCAGGCTAGAATCACACCGGTGAATTGACCCGGGGCTGGATGGCATTGCGTCCGATCGAAACAGAACCCGAGATAAGGTCACATACCATGGCAAATTCGCCCCAGGCCAAGAAGCGCGCACGTCAGAACGAAAAGCGCTTTGCTGTCAACAAAGCCCGTCGTTCGCGCATCCGCACCTACCTGCGTAAAGTTGAAGAAGCGATCGCTTCCGGCGACAAAGAAGCTGCAACCGCAGCTCTGCGCGCTGCTCAGCCTGAACTGATGCGCGGCGTCACCAAAGGTGTGTATCACAAAAACACCGCTTCCCGGAAAATCTCCCGCCTGTCTGCACGCGTGAAGGCGCTGGCCTGAGATTCGCTCCGCTGAGCAGCCTCACGGGCTGTTGAAAAGTTGTCAGGGCGCTGCAGATTGCAGCGCCTTGTTTTTTTGGAAAACCCTTGTCCGGACTCGATGGGCGCAGGAGATTCTTTGCCGCCAAAGTCAGAGTCAATATCATAGTTTCATTGCCGCTGACCCCCTCGAATTGCTACCACTGTTACAGCGATTCACTCGCTGGGGGGACAGGCTGCTTGCGGCGATCTTGACGGGCATCAAGGTTGCCAAGTTGCCCGGCACAGCGCGCATTCACTGCGCACTTCTTGCCGGGAACCACTGCTGTATCAGTTATGGTCAGCGGCCTTGTCTCAATTGTGTGCGATACTGTTCGTAACGGCGGATCTGCCGCATTATGCGGTTTCATTTGCTGTTTCTGGCGGACGTCAAGCCTTCGGGTAATGCGGCCACTGCTGGCCCGCACACAGTAACCCTTTGCGTGAATGCCCCCCGGGTGATTGGGGGTAAGAATAGAATTGGCCCGGCAAAGGGGCCGCTGCTTTTTGGGGATGCGTGAGGCGCAGCATGACAGAAGAAAAATGGGGACAGCTCAGAAACCGGCTGTTGAATACGGTCGGCCAGAACAATTTCACGACCTGGATCGAGCCTCTGGAATTTGATGCCGTTGATGGCGGGGTTGCCGTCTTCAAGGTGCCGACAAATTTCATGGGCAACTATGTAAGCCAGAATTTCGCCGATCTCATCCTGCATGAGCTGACGATGTCTGGTGAGCAGGTGCAGCGTCTGGCGTTCCGGGTGGCGGCGAACAGCCCGGTCCGCCCGGTCGAGCCCGCAACAGCCGAAAGCTCGGTTGGCAGTGCAGATGGGAATGCGACCGTCATGACTTCAACGGTAGTCTCTGCGGGTTCCACTTCCTCTGGAAAGGACACTCTGGAGGCCCTCCAGGCGGCACCGCTGGATCCGCGGTTCACCTTTGACAGCTTTGTGGTCGGCAAGCCGAACGAGCTGGCTCATGCTGCTGCGCGCCGCGTCGGCGAGGGCGGTCCTGTCACTTTCAACCCGCTGGTCCTGTATGGCGGCGTCGGTCTGGGTAAAACCCACCTGATGCATGCCATCGCCTGGGAGCTGAAGGAAAAGAATCCATCGCTGAATGTGCTGTATCTGTCGGCAGAGCAGTTCATGTACCGCTTTGTGCAGGCCCTGCGTGAGCGCAAGATGATGGATTTCAAACATCTGTTCCGCTCGGTCGACGTGCTGATGGTGGATGATGTTCAGTTTATTGCCGGCAAGGATTCCACACAGGAAGAATTCTTCCACACGTTCAATGCACTGGTGGATCAGAACAAGCAGATCATCATCTCTGCCGATCGGGCGCCGGGTGAGATCAAGGATCTGGAAGACCGGGTGAAATCCCGCCTTCAGTGCGGCTTGGTGGTGGATCTGCATCCGACCGATTATGAATTGCGCCTGGGTATTTTGCAGACCAAAGTGCAACAGCAGCGCGAGACCTATCCGGACCTGCGTATCGCCGATGGCGTGCTGGAGTTCCTGGCGCACCGGATCTCGACCAACGTACGCGTGCTCGAAGGTGCGCTGACCCGGCTGTTCGCTTTTGCTTCGCTGGTAGGCCGCGAAATCGACATGGATCTGACCCAGGACTGTCTGGCCGACGTGCTGCGCGCCTCTGAACGCAAGATCACCGTCGAGGAGATTCAGCGCAAGGTCTCCGAATATTACAATATCCGGATGTCCGACATCATCGGTCCCAAGCGCCTGCGCTCCTATGCGCGGCCTCGTCAGGTGGCGATGTATCTGTGTAAGCAGCTGACCAGCCGCTCTCTGCCCGAGATCGGCCGCCGGTTCGGTGGACGCGATCACACCACAGTGATGCATGGCGTCAAACGGATCGAGGAGCTGAAGCTCACCGATGGCCAAATCGCCGAAGACGTGGAAATGCTGCGCCGGTCCTTGGAAGCCTGACGCGCATCCGCACCCCAAAGTCTGACTTGCGGCTCCGGTATCCGGAGCCGTTTTTTGTCCGCACTCGGCTGTTTGAATGCTGTGCTGTGACCCATAACTCTGCTGAATGCCGGACATCACAGAAAACGAAGTTCCAAAACGCGCAAAACCGGCCATAACAGTGCCATGCACAGGAGCGCCGCATGACACAGCAATCCCCTGGAAACATGGACACCCCCCGCGGGCTGGCGTTTGCCATCTCGGCGTATCTTCTGTGGGGTTTCCTGCCGCTTTACCTAAAGGCGCTTTCGCATATTCCTGCCGCTGAAATTGTCATCCACCGGGTGATCTGGTCGGTGCCGGTGGCAGGTGCGCTGTTGATCATTCTGCGCCGGACCAAGGATTTGCGTGCGGCTCTGAAAAACCCTCGGATGCTGGGGATGGCCTGCGTCACCGCAGCGCTGATTTCCATCAACTGGGGGATCTACGTCTGGTCGATTGCTGCCGGGCGGGCACTGGATGCAGCGCTGGGTTACTACATCAACCCGCTGTTCAGCATTGCGCTTGGTGCTCTGCTGCTGGGCGAAAGGCTCAGCAGGGCTCAGCTTGCTGCAGTCGCTTTGGCAGCTGCCGCGGTGGTGGTGCTGACGCTAGAGGCCGGCCGGGTGCCCTGGGTGGCTGTTGGTTTGATGCTGACTTGGGGGTTTTATGCCTTCTTCAAAAAGTCACTGCCGATCGGTCCCAATCAGGGCTTCCTGCTGGAAGTGCTGATTCTACTGCCGCCTGCGCTGGGTTACTTTGGGTATCTTACTGTCACCGGCAGCAGCAATCTCGGCACGTCTCTCTCCGATACGGCGCTGCTTCTGGGCTGCGGTGTGGTCTCTGCGGCGCCGCTGATCCTCTATGCCAATGGTGCCAAACTGGTGCGGCTGTCGACAATGGGAATCCTGCAGTACATTCCGCCCACAATGATCATGCTGGCCGCCGTGCTGCTGTTTGGCGAGGAATTTGGTCGTGCCCGGATGATTGCTTTCCCGATGATCTGGGCGGCGCTGGTGATCTATACCGTGTCAATGATAAGGCAGATGCGGAAACGGGCAGGTTAAAGGGGGTTATTCGTCCGAAGATGCTTCTTCGACCACTCCCACCACGGGTCCCATCATAAAGCCCGCATCGCTGCGCCCCAGCTGCGGCGCGTGCAAGCGTGAGATATTGCCGTCGAAATAGAGTGCATTGGGCAGCTTCAGGTGGTCCCGGAACAGGCTGCCGAATTGGTGAAAGGTCACCGCATTGCGCGAGATGGCAAAGACCGCACGGCTGCCGTCCGCTGAGGTGCCAACACCGTTGCGTACGTAGTAACTGTCCGAATCGGGCAGGAACCGCGGATGCAGTTCCCCGTCGATCACCAGCATCGGGCCTGACTGGGTGGCATGGGTGCAGACAGGGGACAGATCCTGAAAGGCCAGCGTTTCAAACACATCAGCCCGGCCTTTGCGGATGCAGAAGACACCATTGGGCAGCAGGCCGAAATTGCCGGGGCCCGCATTGGTTACCAGTCGCATCGCCTGACCACCCTCCTCGATATAGAGGCCGACGGGGGAGCGGTTGGTGTGATACATGCCGGCATTGGTTGCAAAGGCCAGTGCCTTGCCTTCCCCGGCCAGCGCCTCTTCCAAAGAGGAAAAATGCCCGTAAACCTGCCCCTCGCCATCTTTCAGGAACAGCCGCAACTGCTCCTTGGATGCGTCAACCTCGCAAATCGAGTAACGATTTCCAGCATAGGCCGCATCGCTGCACTCCACTGCATAAGCCGCCGGAGCAGCCCAAAGCGCAGCCAGCAGCAAAGCAGCCCGGCGAATCACTCTTCCACGTCGCGGCGCACCGCGTCCTGGGACAGCATCCGGCGGGTTTCGTCCATCTGGTCGAAGGTTTCGTCCAGCCGGAACCGCAGGTCGGGGGTGAACTTCAGCCCCAGTTTCTTGCCGACCATGCGGCGCAGCTCGCTCTTATTGCGGGCCAGCAGCTTCAGCACATCCTCCTGCCCCTTGCCGCCCAGCGGCAGCACAAAGGCAGTGGCGATTTTCAGATCCGGCGAGGTGCGCACCTCGCCAACGGTGATCGACATGCGGTTCAGGTCCGGGTCATGCACATCACCGCGTGCAAGCACTTCGGACAATGAACGGCGGATCAGTTCGCCGACGCGAAGCTGGCGCTGGGAAGGCCCGGGGCCGTCGTGGAATTTGTTCTTAGCCATATTCCCGATCTATGCCGGATCGCAGGCTTTGCCAAGCACTGCCCGGCGATGTAGGACAAATCCAGCTTGAACAAGGGAATTGGCCAATGACTCACAAACCAGGGATCGTGATTACCGGCGCATCGGGCCGTATGGGGCAGATGCTGATCAAGACGGTGCTGGAAAGCGACAAGGCCACGCTGGCCGGAGTGGTGGAGCGTGAGGGCCATGACTGGGTCGGCCAGGACGTTGGGGACGCCATGGGCGGCACGCCGGTTGGTGTCACCGTGACCGCGGATGCACTGGCGGCATTCTCCAAGGCGCAGGCGGTGATCGACTTCACTGCGCCTGAAGCAACGCTGGCCTTTTCCAAACTCGCGGCCCAGGCCCGCGCGGTGCATGTAATCGGCACCACCGGCATGACGGACGCGCAGATTGCCCAGCTGGAACCGGCGTCGCGCCATGCGGTCATTGTGCGTGCGGGCAACATGAGCCTGGGTGTGAACCTTCTGGTGCAGCTGACCAAAAAGGTCGCCGCGGCCCTGGATGAGGATTTCGACATCGAGGTGATAGAGGCACATCATCACCACAAGGTGGACGCACCCTCCGGCACCGCGTTGATGCTGGGCGAAGCTGCCGCCGAGGGGCGCGGCGTCAAACTGGCGGATGTGCGTGATTCCGGGCGCGACGGCATCACCGGCGCCCGCAAGCGGGGCGATATCGGATTCACCGCTATCCGTGGCGGCGACATCGTGGGGGAGCATGACGTGCTGTTTGCTGCGGCAGGGGAACGGATCGTGCTGCGCCACCTGGCCACAGACCGCGCCATTTTTGCCCGCGGTGCGCTGAAGGCCGCGCTGTGGGGCCAGGACAAAGGGCCAGGGCAGTACGATATGATGGATGTTCTGGGGCTCTAAAAAGAAAAAGCGGTCCTTCGGCGCCGCGGCCACGCTTCTCACCGTAACTGCCGTCTGACGGGCAGTGGGCACAAGTACTTGGGGAAGATGAAAGAGTGAAACGCCCTGTTTTCATCTTTCTGGAAATACTCCGGGGGTGCGGGGGCTGGCCCCCGCCGAACCCCTTAGAAATCGACGGCGAGACCCTTTTTCTCCCAGTCACCATAACGCGCAGGGTCGGGGCCGTCGCGACCGCCCAGCTCCCTGGGGCGAGGCTCCTGCGCATCAGCGGCCTTGCGGCGTTCTTCGGCTTCGGCCAAGGCCCGCAGGGCAGCAGGCGGCAGGTCTTTTTTCTCGGGTGAAGTCTCGTCGCTCATCGCGGGTTCCTTTATGCTCGCGCCATGATATACGCCCCTGTCCGGCGCAAACAACCCGGCGCCTGTAGGAGTTGCCAGATGTCCGATGCCAATCACGCCCGCCGCACCGCGGTCTACCTGCTGGATCAGGTCCTGGGAGAGGGGCGTCTTCTGGCGGAATGCTATGCTGCAGGCGCATTGGAAAAGTTGCCGCCGGAAGACCGCGCGCGGGCACAGCGGCTGGCGGCAGAGACCCTGCGCAGCTTGGAGCGCGCTGACCGGGTACTGAAAAAGCATCTGAAGAAAACGCCGCCGCTGACCGTCATGAACGCACTTCGGCTGGGCACGGTGGAACTGTGTTCTGGCGGCGCCGCGCATGGGGTGGTGAATGCCGTGGTGGCGATTGTCTCCAAACATCGACGCCATGGCCAGCTCAAGGGGATGGTCAATGCCGTGCTGCGCAAAGTGGCTGAAACCGGCCCCGCAGAATGGGCAAAACTGCGCACACCACGCTTGCCGAACTGGCTGCGCAAACCGCTGGCGCAGGCCTGGGGCGCAGAGGCGATGCTGGGAATCGAAGCAGCTCATGCGGCGGGCGCGCCGCTGGATATCACCGGCAAGCCCGGGACAGATCTGAGCGCGCTCGGCGGGGAAAGCCTGCCGTCCGGATCGGTCAGAATCGCCAGTGGCGGCCAGGTATCGGCGCTTCCGGGATATGAAGCAGGCGATTGGTGGGTTCAGGATGCAGCGGCAGCGCTGCCCGCGCGGATTTTGAGCGTCCAGCCGGACGAGCATGTTTTGGAGCTTTGCGCAGCACCGGGTGGTAAGACCATGCAGATGGCGGCGGCAGGTGCCAGGGTGACTGCAGTTGATATCTCGGAAAGCCGCATGACGCGGCTGAGGGAAAACCTGGAGCGCACCAAGCTGGAGGCAGAGCTGATTGTTGGCGACGCATTGGAGCAGCAAGGGCAGTACGACGCCGTACTGCTGGATGCGCCCTGCTCGGCCACCGGCACCATCCGGCGGCACCCGGATCTTCCGCAGGCCAAAGATGGCAGCGAGTTTGGGGAATTGATCGAATTGCAGGCGCAGATGCTGTCGCATGCCTGGTCGCTGGTAAAGCCCGGCGGACGGCTGATGTTCTGTACCTGCTCGCTGCTGCCAGACGAGGGAGAGTGCCAGGTTGAAGAGGCGCTTGATATGTTCCCGGAGATGGCGGCTGACCGCGAAGCGCTGTTGGTGCCGGGTGTCGACCCGGAATGGATCACGGAAGAAGGCGGGTTGCGCCTGCGTCCGGACTATTGGCCGGAACGCGGCGGCATGGACGGTTTCTACATGGCCCTTCTGCGTAAAATGGCGTGACCCCGCGGCGCCTTCGGCATTCGCCGGTGACTTGCGCCGCACCCCGCGCTATGCTCCTGCCAAAACGCCCTGGTAAATCCCCGGCGCGAGGCAGAAGAGCATGTCCACTTATGACAGAATGGCCGGCCGTGGCACCCGGCTGCTGAACCGCTACTACGCCTGGCGTGCGCGCAGCCAGGCGGCTGCCACCGGCTTTGTTTCGCAGCCAGAGCCGCGCACCATCGGCAGTTTTGCCCGTGGGCGTCAGCTCGTGGCGGGGAATTTGCTGTTTGCCGGCTATCTGGTCGAATCGCCCGATACCGGCTTGTGGGAAGTTGCCCCGCCTGACGCTGCCTTTGACGCGGAACGGCATGGATTTGCCTGGCTCGACGATTTGGCGGCAGTCGGGGATTTCAAAGCTCGAGCAAAGGCGCAGAAATGGGTCTGGGGCTGGATTGAACAGCATGGCCGCAGCAGCGGGCTGGCCTGGCTGCCGGATTTGACGGGGCGGCGGGTAATCCGCTGGATCAACCACGCACTGTTTTTGCTGAGCGGCAAGGATAGGGAAGAGACCGAGGCGTTTTATGGTTCGCTGGCGCGGCAAACCTGGTATCTGGCGCAGCGCTGGAAAGGGGCAGCCCCAGGTCTGCCGCGTTTTGAGGCACTCTGCGGGTTGATCTACGCAGGCCTGGCCTTGCAGGGGCGCGAGGAACTTGCTGATCCGGCTGTCCGGGCGCTGGCTGCGGAATGCGATGCGCAAATCGACGGGCAGGGCGGTCTGCCGACCCGCAACCCAGAAGAATTGCTGGAAGTGTTCACTCTGCTTACCTGGGCTGCCGCCGCTCTGAATGAAGCGGGGCGAATGGTGCCGCCTGCCCATCTTGCCGCCATTGAAAGAATCGCGCCGACATTGCGCACTCTGCGTCACAGTGATGGCGGATTGGCACGGTTTCACGGCGGCGGTCGCGGCCTGGAAGGGCGGCTGGATCATGCGCTGGCTGCCAGCCATGTGGCAGAGCGCCACGCAGACGGGCTGGCAATGGGCTTTGCCCGGCTGTCGGCACGGCGCACATCGGTGATAGTAGACGCCTCGGCCCCGCCCAAGGGCGCAGCATCCTTTAACGGCCACGCTTCGACACTGGCGTTTGAACTGACTTCAGGGCGGCGGCCGCTGATTGTGAATTGCGGATCGGGCGAATCCTTTGGCGTGGAATGGCGCCGCGCCGGGCGGGCGACGCCGTCACACAGCACCCTGTGTATCGAAGGCCATTCCAGCGCCCGGTTGTCAGAGCCCAGTAAGACAACTGGCCACGAGCAGCTGATTGCAGCACCGGATGAAGTGCTGCTGGATGTTTCCGATTTGGCGGATGGTTTCCGGTTTCAGGGCGGGCACAATGGCTATGCCGGGCATTTCGGCCTGACGCATGCCAGAACCCTTGATTTGTCATTTGATGGCCGCGCGCTGGCAGGTGAAGATATGCTTCTGGCGCTCGAAGATCCGGCCAAGGCCCGTTTTGACAAGGCCAGCAGCAGCAATCCGCATGGCGGTGTCAGCTTTGATATCCGTCTGCATTTGCACCCGGAGGTGGACGCAACCCTTGACTTGGGCGGCGCAGCAGTATCCATGGCGCTTAAGAGCGGGGAAATCTGGGTGTTCCGCCATGACGGCGCCTGCCAGCTGCGGCTGGAGCCAAGCGTTTTCCTGGAGAAAACCCGCTTGAAGCCGCGTGCGGCAAAGCAGATCGTTTTATCCGGGCGGGCAATGGGATATGCCACCCGCGTCCGGTGGACGCTCAGCAAAGCGCAGGAAACTGCCGTTGCCGTGCGAGACCTGAACCGGGACGACCCCGAGACGTTTGACTGAGCCTTTAAAGGACCTGCCCTGCCATGACCGACCTTCACCCCGTACGCCGTGCGCTGCTTTCCGTATCCGATAAGACCGGCCTGATTGAGCTGGGCAAGGCGCTGGCTGCGCGCGGAGTTGAACTGCTGTCGACCGGCGGCTCCGCCAAGGCGCTGCGTGATGCGGGCCTGACGGTCAAGGATGTGTCGGAGGTGACCGACTTCCCGGAAATGATGGACGGCCGAGTGAAAACCTTGCATCCGATGGTGCATGGCGGGTTGCTGGCGCTGCGTGACAACGACACCCATGTTGCCGCAATGGACGAGCATGGCATTGGCGCCATCGACCTGCTGGTGGTGAACCTCTATCCGTTCGAAGCGGCATTGGCGCGTGGCGCCGAGTATGACGAGATGATCGAGAACATCGACATCGGTGGCCCGGCAATGATCCGGGCAGCCTCCAAGAACCATCTGTTTGTGAACGTGGTGACCGACGTTCAGGACTACGAGGCTCTGCTGGCAGAGCTGGACGCCAACGACGGTCAGACCTCCTATGCCTTCCGCCAGCGCCTGTCGCAGACCGCCTATGCCCGCACCGCGGCCTATGACGCCGCAGTGTCGAACTGGATGGCTGTTGCCATCGAAGAGCAGACCCCACGCCGCCGCGCCTTTGCCGGCGAGCTGAAGCAGACCCTGCGCTATGGCGAGAACAGCCACCAGGAAGCGGCTTTCTACACAGATGGCTCGAACCGCCCGGGCGTCGCGACCGCCGTGCAGCTGCAGGGCAAGGAACTGAGCTACAACAACATCAACGACACTGATGCAGCCTATGAGCTGGTCGCGGAATTTGATCCGTCTGACAGTGCTGCCGTGGCGATCATCAAACACGCCAACCCCTGCGGTGTGGCCAAGGGCGCGACCTTGGCCGAGGCCTATCAGAAAGCGTTCGATTGCGACCGTACGTCGGCATTCGGGGGTATTGTGGCGCTGAACCAGCCGCTGGATGCGGACACCGCAGCCAAGATCACCGAGATCTTCACCGAGGTGGTGATTGCGCCGGGGGCTTCTGATGAGGCCAAAGAAATCTTTGCGGCCAAGAAAAACCTGCGCCTGTTGCTGACTGAAGGCCTGCCCGATCCGCGCAAACCCATCACGGCCTATAAACAGGTGGCCGGTGGCATGCTGGTGCAGGACAAGGACGTCGGCTATGTCGGCATGGACGACCTGAAGGTGGTGACCGAAACGGCGCCGACCGAGGCACAGATGCAGGACCTGCTGTTTGCCTGGAAAGTTGCCAAACACGTGAAATCCAACGCCATCGTCTATGTAAAGGACAACGCCACCGTTGGCGTCGGCGCAGGCCAGATGAGCCGTCTGGACAGTGCCAATGTGGCAGCTGCCAAGGCAGGCCGCATGGCCGCCGAACTGGGGCTGGAGGAAAGTCTCACCAAGGGCTGCGCGGTGGCATCCGACGCCTTCTTCCCCTTTGCCGACGGTCTGCTGGAAGCCGCCGCCGCAGGCGGAACCTGTGTGATTCAGCCGGGCGGTTCGATGCGCGACGACGAGGTGATTAAGGCCGCCAATGACAAAGGCCTGGCGATGGTCTTTACCGGCATGCGCCACTTCCGCCACTAAGCAGAGCGAAACAATGGCAGCACGTTGGATGATTTGGGGCGCAGCCCTTTCTTTCCTGGCGGATCAGGCCAGCAAATACCTGGTGATCCACTGGATGGGGCTGGACCAGCGTCACCGGATCGACGTGCTGCCGCCGTTTCTCAATTTTCGCTACGGCGAGAATACAGGCATCAATTTCGGCCTGTTCGGCGGAGGTGATGACAGCGCGCGCTGGATCCTGATCGGGCTGACCCTGGCGATTTGTTCTGCCCTGGCAGTATGGATTCTGCGCGGGCAGACCAAATCCTTTGGCATGCAGCTGTCGGCCGGTTTGGTGATCGGCGGTGCCTTAGGCAATGTCGCAGACAGGCTGCTCTACGGATATGTGCTGGATTTCCTGAACACATCTTGCTGCGGTATTCAGAATCCATTTGTGTTCAACGTTGCGGATGTCTTCATCTTTGGCGGCGCAGCCGGTTTGATTTTCTATGACGGGCGCCGCGAAAAGCCTGCGTAGACCTCGCTGGGCAATTGCGTTAAAAGCGCTGGGAAACAGGCAGGAGTTTTGGGGCGATGAAGATCCCGTTCGGAGTGATAGTTCTGGCTTGCGCGCTGGCGGTGTCCGGCTGTGCCAAGAAAGGACTACGTGTTCTTCAGAAGCCGGGCAGCGGTCCGGATGAGTTCCTGGTCCTGCCAACCAATCCGCTAAGCGCACCGGAAAACTACAGCAGCCTGCCGACACCGACGCCTGGCGGCAGCAACCTGACCGACCCGAACCCACAGGGCGAGGCGGTTGTTGCTTTGGGCGGAAAACCGGCTGCATTGGCTGCGACAATCGGTATCCCGTCGGGCGATGCCGCGCTTGTCACCGCCTCTAGCCGGTATGGTGTTGAGCCGGAAATCCGGGAAAATCTGTCTGCTGCAGATGCAAAATTCAGGCATCGCAACCGCAACCTTGGCCGGATTAAGATTGTTCCTGTTGACCGATACGAACAGCTCTACAAGAAACAGAGCATCGACCCGTTTGCTGTCAGCGAACAATTTCGCAAGGCTGGTGCAGCGACACCATCTTCCCCGCCTGAAGAAGAGTCCTGATCCTCACTTTTCTGCCAGCTAATCTTGCAAGACGCCAGCAGCAGCGTAGGTTGACAGCAGTCTTTCTGCTGGCAAAGCGCAGCCATTTGTGGCTGCTATAAGCTAAAAGAGCAGTAACAGCACCGGCCTGGGCAAAGGCAAGGATGCAGAATTTGGAGGATGCCAGATGATCCAGAGGATCACATTGGCCGCCGCAGCGGTAATCGCAGCCCTGTCTTCACCCGCGCAGGCGGACGAACAAACAGTCACTTCCTTTACCCTGAGCAACGGTATGGAAGTGGTGGTGGTCGAAGATCACCGCGTGCCGGTAGTACAGCAGATGGTGTGGTATCGTGCAGGCTCTGCAGACGAGCCGCCGGGCCAATCAGGTGTTGCGCATTTTCTCGAACATCTTTTGTTCAAGGGGACCGACAAGCTGGCCCCGGGAGAGCTTTCGGCGACAGTGCGTGCCAATGGCGGCCAGGACAACGCTTTCACCAGCTATGACTACACGGCCTATTTCCAGCGCGTCGCGGCTGACCGTCTGGAGCTGATGATGCAGATGGAAAGCGATCGGATGACCAATCTCCGCCTCAGCGAGGAGGACATCGTCACCGAGCGCGAGGTCATTCTGGAGGAGCGCAATCAGCGTACAGACAACGATCCCGTGGCGCTGTTCCGAGAGCAGCTGCAGGCGGTGCAGTACCTGAACCACCGGTACGGCCAGCCGGTGATCGGCTGGCGCCATGAAATGGAGAGCCTGGACATGGGAGATGCGCTGTCATTCTACCAGACTTACTATGCCCCCAATAACGCAATTCTGGTGGTTTCGGGCGATGTGCAGCCGGATGAGGTCAAGGCACTGGCCGAGAAGTATTATGGGGTGATCCCCGCCAATCCGGATCTGCCGGAGCGGTTTCGCAGTCAGGAGCCGCCGCAGACAGCTGCGCGCCGCTTGACCTATGAGGATCCGCGCGTGGCACAGCCTTATGTGCAGCGGTCCTATCTGGCGCCAGAACGGGACAGTGGCGATCAGCAGAAAGCTGCAGCACTGTTCCTGCTGGCGGAACTTCTGGGCGGCGGTAATACGTCCTTCCTGGCGAATGCGCTGCAATTCGACCAGCAGGTTGCGGTCTACTCCGGTGCCTTCTATTCCGGCAGCACGCTTGATGATACAGCGTTCACCCTGCTGATTGTGCCTGCCGAAGGCACCAGCATGGAGCAGGCAGAGGCGGCTTTGGACAGCACTATTGCGCGTTTCCTGGAGGAAGGCGTGGATGAAGCCCAGTTGGAACGGATCAAGTTGCAACTGCGCGCTGCCGAAATTTATGACCGCGACAACGTGAATGGCATCGCCAACCGCTACGGCCGGGCGCTCAGCATCGGGTTGACGGTGCAGGATGTGCAGGATTGGCCGAAGATCCTCCAGTCGGTCACGGCGGACGAGATCATCGCCGCCGCAAATGAAGTCCTGCGACCGGAAACCTCGGTGACGGGATGGATGACGCGCAGCCAGGAGGTGACCCAATGACCCTGTTGAAGTTCATCTCAGCTGCCCTGTTCGCATGGCTTCTGGCGCTGCCTGCCTGGGCTGAAATCAAGATCCAGGAAGTCACCTCTCCTGGCGGCATTACGGCCTGGCTAGTAGAGGATCACTCAATACCCTTTGCCGCATTGGAGCTGGGCTTCCGCGGCGGTACCTCGCTGGATGCGCCGGGCAAACGCGGCGGAGTCTATCTGATGACAGGGCTGCTGGAGGAGGGCTCTGGCGATCTGCCTGCGCAAGAGTATGCACGCGCGCTGGAATCCCTTGCGGCTGAGTTCAGTTACGACGCTGACAGGGATTCGGTTTCCATATCCGCCCGCTTCCTGACGGAAAACCGCGACGATGTTGTTGAACTGCTGCGTCAGACTCTTTTTGAGCCGCGGTTCGATCAGGATGCCTTGGACCGGGTCCGGGCCCAAGTGCTGGCGGGGCTTCGCTCTGATGCCAAAAGCCCAAGCGACATTGCGGGCCTCGCTTTTGCCAGAATGGCCTATGGTGATCATCCCTATGGCAGCAATGGCAAGGGCACATTGGAAACTGTCGCAGCACTGAGCCGCCAGGACATTTTTGACGCATATGAGGCGGTGTTTGCCCGTGACCGGCTCTATGTCAGTGCTGTCGGTGATATCACAGCTGATGAGCTTGGTGATTTGCTGGACGACCTTCTGGGCGCGCTAAAGGATAATGGTGCGCCGATTCCCGGCCCTGCAGAAGTGATGATTGAGGGCGGCGTGACTGTCGTTGATTTCGAAACCCCGCAATCAGTTGCGCTGTTTGGCCAAAAGGGCATCGAGCGGGAGCATCCGGATTTTTTCACCGCTTTTGTGATGAACCAGATCCTGGGTGGTGGCTCTTTTGAAACCCGGCTGATGGCAGAGGTCCGGGAAAAACGTGGGCTGACCTACGGTGTGTATTCCTATCTCGTGCCGCGCGATCTTGCGGCGGTTTATATGGGGTCGGTTGCCTCTGCCAATGGCAAGATGGCTGAGGCTGTGGAGGTGATCCGCGCAGAATGGCGCCGTATGGCAGAGGACGGGGTGACCGCTCAGGAATTGAAGGATGCTCAGACTTATCTGACCGGCGCCTATCCGCTGCGGTTCGATGGGAACAGCCGTATTGCTTCGATTCTGGCGGGCATGCAGATGGATGATCTCCCGATCAGCTACGTGAAAACCCGCAATGACCGGATAAACGCCGTCACACTGGAAGACGTCAAGCGGCTGGCCGCCGATTTCCTTGATCCGGACGGGCTGCATTTCACCATCGCAGGCCGTCCTGAGGGCCTGGAATCCACCAACTGATGCGGTGCAGGCGCAGTTCAGCGCCTGCCTGTAGCTCTTGCACTGCGCGCCGCCACCTAGGGCTTCGGCGTGCTGTCGCTTGCCCTTCCATTTTATCTGAAACTCCTGTAAGGGCGGGCATGTCTGAGACGATGTGCCAGGGCCCCGGCACGCGAAAGAAAGATAGGTGGGGCCGGCGGCAATGAAGCCGCCACGCAAACGGGAGACCCGGAGGGCCGGGAGTGCTCCCAATTAGGATACGCTAGATGTTTAACGTTTCGAAAAAATCGATGCAGTGGGGCGAGGAAACGCTCACTCTGGAAACCGGCAAGGTTGCTCGCCAGGCGGATGGCTCCGTGATTGCCACCCTGGGCGAAACCTCGGTCATGGCCAACGTGACCTTTGCCCGTCAGCAGAAGCCTGGCCAGGACTTCTTCCCGCTGACCGTGCACTACCAGGAAAAATACTATGCTGCGGGCAAGGTGCCCGGCGGCTTCTTCAAGCGCGAAGCGCGCCCGACCGAAAAAGAAACCCTGACTGCGCGTCTGATCGACCGTCCGATCCGCCCGCTGTTCGTCCCCGGCTTCAAGAACGAAGTTCTGGTGATGTGCACCGTGCTGAGCCACGATCTGGTCAATGACCCGGACATGGTTGCGATGATTGCTGCCTCCGCTGCGCTGACCCTGTCGGGCGCACCGTTCATGGGTCCGATCGCAGGCTGCCGTGTTGGTTTCGAGGACGGCGAATACGTGCTGAACCCGACCGTCGACGACATGCAGGATCTTCGCCTGAACCCCGAACAGCGTCTGGATCTGGTTGTTGCCGGCACCAAAGACGCCGTGATGATGGTGGAATCGGAAGCTTACGAACTGACCGAAGCTGAGATGCTGGGTGCGGTGAAATTTGCGCATGAGCAGATCCAGCCGGTGATCGACCTGATCATCTCGCTGGCCGAAGAAGCCGCAAACGAGCCCTTCGACTTCACTCCGCCGGACTATTCCGAGCTGTATGAAGCCGTGAAAGCTGCAGGCGACGCAGATATGCGCGCGGCCTTCGCTGTCGCAGACAAGCAAGAGCGCACCGCCGCTGTTGCCGCTGCCCGCGAAACCATCAAGGCAGCGCTGAGCGATGAACAGCTGGAAGATGCGAACCTCGGTTCCGCGCTGAAGAAGCTGGAAGCCGGCATCCTGCGCGGTGACGTTGTCAAAACCGGCAAGCGTATCGACGGCCGCAAGACCGACGAGATCCGTGACATCGTCTCGGAAACCGGCCTGCTGCCGCGGACCCATGGTTCTGCCCTGTTCACCCGTGGCGAGACCCAGGGCCTGGTTGTGACCACGCTGGGTACCGGCGATGACGAGCAGTTCATCGACGCGCTGCATGGCAACTTCAAATCCAACTTCCTGCTGCACTACAATTTCCCGCCGTATTCGGTTGGTGAAGTCGGCCGTGTCGGGTCTCCGGGCCGCCGCGAAATCGGCCACGGCAAGCTGGCCTGGCGTGCGCTGCAGGCGGTTCTGCCGGCTCCGACCGACTTCCCTTACACCGTGCGCGTGGTCTCCGAGATCACCGAATCCAACGGCTCCTCCTCGATGGCTTCTGTCTGCGGCGGCTCGCTGTCGATGATGGATGCGGGTGTGCCGCTGAAAGCACCGGTCGCCGGTGTTGCGATGGGTCTGATCCTGGAAGACGACGGCTCCTACGCGATCCTGTCCGACATTCTGGGTGACGAAGACCACCTGGGCGACATGGACTTCAAAGTGGCGGGTACCGAAAACGGCATCACCTCGCTGCAGATGGACATCAAGGTTGCAGGCATCACGCCCGAGATCATGGAGAAAGCCCTGGCCCAAGCCAAAGACGGCCGTATCCACATCCTCGGCGAGATGAGCAAAGCCCTGACCGAAGCGTCCGAATTCTCGGTCCACGCTCCGCGCATCGAGACCATGCAGATTCCGACCGACAAGATCCGTGAAGTGATCGGTTCCGGCGGTAAGGTGATCCGCGAGATCGTTGAAGTGTCCGGCGCCAAGGTCGACATCAACGACGATGGCGTGATCAAGATCGCCAGCCCGAACGGCGAAGCCATCAAGAAGGCCTATGACATGATCTATTCGATCGTGGCAGAGCCGGAAGAGGGCCAGGTCTACACCGGCAAGGTCGTGAAGATCGTCGACTTCGGCGCCTTCGTGAACTTCTTCGGCAAACGCGACGGCCTGGTGCATGTTTCCCAGATCGAAAACCGCCGCCTGAACCATCCTTCGGACGTCCTGAAGGAAGGCCAGGAAGTGAAAGTGAAACTTCTGGGCTTTGATGACCGCGGCAAGGTCCGCCTGTCGATGAAGATTGTCGATCAGGAGACTGGCGAAGAAATCGCGCCGGAGAAAAGAGAAAAGGCAGAGCAGGACTAATTCCTCTCTGACCGCACATAAGCCCGGGGCGCGCCTGAAGTGCGCCCCGGGCTATTCAATTTCTGCCGGGACACTTGTGAGCCAGCTTATGACTTCCCGTATTTCCATCATCACGGTGACGTTCAATTCGTCGGAAATCGCAGCGCAGCTGCTGCGCTCTATTCCAGCCGGAGTCCCCGTTGTTCTGGTCGACAATGCGTCACGGGATGCGGAAAAAACCCGGGCTCTGGCCGCCGAACATGGCGCCCGCTTCATTGCCAATTCTGAAAACACCGGCTTTGGCCGCGCCTGCAACCAGGGGGCTGCGCAGGCGGATACCGAATTCCTGTTTTTCGTAAATCCGGACGCCGAGCTGTTTCCTGACACGCTGGAGCAGCTGCTGATGGCTGCTGACATCCATCCGGAAGCTTCCGCCTTTAACACGCGCATCGTCAAGGGAGATGGGTCGCTGTTCTTCAAGCGCCGGAGCAAGTTGATCCCCAGATCACTTTGGCTGGGCCGCGATGCCGCCAAACAGGACGGGGAAGTGCCGGTTCTTTCCGGCGGGGCGCTGTTAGTGCGCCGTTCCGCCTTTGAACAGGTTGGGGGGTTCGACCCCAAGATATTCCTGTTTCACGAAGACGATGATCTGAGCTTGCGCCTGAAATCAAAGTGCGGTCCGTTGCGGTATGTCTATGCTGCGCAAGTCCGGCATTTGCTGGGGCATTCCACCGAACGTTCCGCCAGAACGGCGGCACTCAAAGCGTGGTATATGGGGCAGTCGCGGGTCTACGCGGCGCGCAAGCATGGTCAGAGATTTGGGTTCCTGCGGGCACTTGGAGAGGCCGCGTTGCAGCTGATATCGCCGCTCAACCTCCTGTCGGCGCGCAAGCGGGCGAAGGCTTGGTATTACTTTCGCGCGATCCTCAGCAGCTGCCAGGCTCAAACTGCCGACAGGCTGCCGCCCTGGATTTAAGAACTGGCCTGAAAACGCTAGATCCTGGAAGACTATAAGAGGCCAGAGAAGATGAAACTGCCCCCGCTTTGGAAGATTACCAGAGAGCTGAAGCGCCCGCTGGCACAGCTAAAGCTTTTGCCCAGCCGGGTGGGGACTTTCCTGTTTGGCAACAAGTATTACGACTGGTTTCTGGCCAAGAACTCGCAGTGCACTGTGGGCCGCCTGGCGCATAATCCGCGGATTGCTGTTTATCTTATTTTTCCCAGCCAGGGTGTTCTGGCGTCGCATGTCGAAGCTCTGAAATACCTCGTTTCCTGCGGCTATGCACCTTTGGTGGTTTCAAACTTGCCGCTTACTGACGGCGACCGCAGCAAGATTCTGGACCGGTGCTGGCTGTGCCTGGAACGGCCCAATTACGGTTACGACTTTGGTGGATACCGTGACGGCATCTTGCTGGCAAAGGAGAAGTCCGCGCGGATTGACCGGCTGGTTCTTCTCAACGATTCCTCGTGGTTCCCGCTGCCAGGGGCGCAGGACTGGCTGGTGGAGGCGGAAAAGACCGGGCTGGACTTTACCGGGGCGGTATCGAATTACGGCCATCCTCGTGTGGATCCAGAGGATTTCCGGAGCATCCAATGGGGTTACAGCACCTCCCATCGAAATTTCCACTATTGTTCCTTTGCGCTGATGATGTCGGGCCGGTTGATGGCTGACCCCAAATTTGTCAAATTCTGGCAACGTTTCCCGCTGACCAGCGACAAGAAGGTGACGGTGCGCCGCGGAGAAATCGGCCTGAGCCAGTGGATCACGTCCAGTGGCTACAGCCATGGCATGACCAGCGATCCTGGCCTTCTGGACCAGCATCTGGCCGGATTTTCGCAAGAGGAGCTGCAAGACGCTGTCCGCAATGCGGTTTTGCTGGAGCGCCCACGGCTGAGTGCGCTCAGAGACCGACTTCTGGCAGAGAAAGCACCGGCTGAAGCCTTGAGAGATTTTTTGCTCACTGCCGTCGCGCTCCAGGGGGCCAGCTATGTGCAACCGGAACTGATGCGCCGTCTATTCGGAACCGCTTTCTTGAAAAAATCCCCATGCTGGCTGGACGAAAAAGGGTCAGAAACGACCATCCGCTTTGCCCGCAGCCTGGACGGGGCGTTTGGTGCTGCCATCACCGAAGAAGCCGAAACTCTCCGCCGCGAAAAAGCACCGGATTTCCGGCTGTCTAAAACGGCTGCGTCCCGTCGAAACAAAGGCGGCTGCACAGGAGCTCGTGCGCAGCCGCCTGTTTGAGCGTGTTATTCCGGCGCTTTTGTTTTGCGCAGGTAGGGGAAGACGGTTTCGAACGCGCCGAACTTCGCTTTGGCATCTTCATTCGACACGGCAGGCGGGATGATCACGTCTTCGCCCGGCACCCAGTTGGCCGGAGTGGCCACGCCTTTGGTCGACATTTGCAGACCATCCAGCGCCCGCAGGATCTCGGCAAAGTTGCGGCCTACGGTCATTGGGTAGGTCATCGACAGTTTCAGCTGTTTGTCGGGGCCGATGATGAAGACCGACCGCACGGTGGCGCTGTCTGCAGGGGTGCGGCCGTCAGGCAGATAAGCGTCTGCAGGCAGCATGTCATACAGTTTGGACACTTCCAGGCTGCCATCAGCGATGATCGGGAAGCCAGCTGCGGCATTGCCGTAGCTTTCGATGTCTTTCTTCCAGCCCTTGTGCTCTTCTACGCCATCGACGGAAACACCGATGACCTTTGTGTTGCGCTTGGCCCATTCGTCATTCAGCTGTGCAACGGCCGAAAACTCAGTGGTGCAGACCGGGGTGAAATCTTTGGGGTGGGAAAACAGAATCGCCCAGCTGTCGCCGATCCAGTCGTGAAAGGTAATGCTGCCCTGATCAGTTTCAGCAGTGAAGTCCGGAACCACGTCATTAATGCGCAAACCCATGGCATTTTCCTCCTAGTCAGGTTGTTGTGTCGGGTTGTTTTCTTTTCCTGGCGGTTTTCGAGTCGCTCAAAAGCGTCCCAGGTGTTCTGCTGCGACGATACAGTCCTCAGCCTGGGATGCCACGTAAATTCTGCAAATTCCTTATGCAGCAAGCTGTTGCAAGGTTCCAATATGCGGTGCTGACCGACATGCCCATAATTTGATCAAATCACGCAACCAAAGCCTCTTGCCCCCCCGTCGGCCTAGTGACACAGTGACCGCCAAACCGGCTGAGGGCCGGGCAAGAACATCTGAATTGGGAGAGCCCAGATGATCGAGAAACGCGACTTTTACATCAACGGCCAGTGGGTCGCCCCCTCTGCCACCAGTGATTTTGAGGTGATCAACCCCTCGACTGAAGACCCCTGCGCAGTGATCTCGCTGGGGGCCGAAGCTGACACCAACGCGGCCGTTGCCGCGGCCAAGGCCGCGCTGCCGGGCTGGATGGCCACCCCGGTGGAAGAGCGCATCGCGCTGGTCGAAAAGCTGGTCGACGTCTATGAAGCCCGCGCCGAGGATCTGGCCCAGGCGATGTCGCTGGAAATGGGCGCGCCGATCGACATGTCCCGGGCGTCGCAGGTTGGTGCCGGCAGCTGGCATCTGCGCAACTTCATCACTGCGGCCAAGGAGTTTCCCTTTGACGCACCGTTGAACGACCGCAGCCCGAACGACCGCATTATTCACGAGGCAGTGGGCGTCTGCGCCCTGATCACACCGTGGAACTGGCCGATGAACCAGGTGACGCTCAAGGTCGGTGCGGCGGCTGTTGCAGGCTGCACCATGGTGCTGAAGCCCTCAGAGCAGAGCCCTCTCAACGCCATGATCTTTGCCGAGCTGATGGATGAGGCCGGTTTCCCGGCCGGTGTCTTCAATCTGGTGAACGGAGACGGCCCGGGTGTCGGTTCGCAACTGACCACCCATCCGGATGTGGACATGATCTCCTTCACCGGTTCCACCCGTGCAGGCATTGCAATCACTCAGGCAGCGGCTCCGACGCTGAAGAAGGTGGATCTGGAGCTCGGTGGCAAAGGCGCCAATGTGGTCTTTGAAGATGCCGATGAAAAGGCAGTGAAGCGCGGCGTGCTGCACATGATGCAGAATACCGGCCAGAGCTGCAACGCGCCCAGCCGGATGCTGGTGCAGAACAGCATCTATGATCGCGTGGTTGCCGAAGCTGCGGAAGTGGCAGCCAATGTCGAGGTCGGCCCGGCTGACCGGGAAGGCCGCCACATTGGCCCTGTGGTCAATGAGCTGCAGTGGAACAAGATCCAGGATATGATCCAGGCGGGCATCGACGAGGGTGCCAAGCTGGTGGCCGGTGGCACCGGCCGTCCGGATGGGCTGAACAAAGGCTACTATGTAAAGCCCACGGTCTTTGCCGATGTGAACAATCAGATGACCATCGCCCGCGAGGAAATCTTTGGCCCGGTGTTGACGATCATTCCCTTTGAGAGTGAAGAGGAAGCGATCGAGATTTCCAACGATACGCCCTATGGTCTTACCAACTATGTGCAGACCCAGGACGGCGCCCGCGCCAATCGCATGGCGCGCGCTTTGCGCTCCGGCATGGTGGAGATGAATGGCCAGTCCCGTTCAGCAGGGTCCCCGTTTGGCGGCATGAAGCAGTCCGGCAAGGGCCGCGAGGGCGGCAAATGGGGTATCGAGGATTTCCTCGAAGTGAAAGCCGTTGGCGGCTGGGCTGCCGAGTAAGACCGCTGTTTTGAAAACGACTGAAAGCCGCCTGCCTGGGCGGCTTTTCTGTTTTAGGGCGTTAACAGCGGTGATGCTCCCGCGCCTGAGAGCTCCCCGGCTGCGCCGGGCTGCCCACCGGCTTGGGCGTGGCCCGTGCTGCGCACGGGCGGGGCGCGCACAAACTGAAAGCCGGGTCAGTTCCCGGGTGGTCATTTGCATCAGTATGACGCGCTGCAGCCTGACATGCAGTCCAGGATGGTGATGGCGCCGCCGTCCCCCGGAGCCTGCTTCAGAATTCAGGCTTCACCCGGAATTTCAGCGATTCGCCACTGTCCGGGTGCTTGATCCGCAGCTCTTCGGAATGCAGCATCAGGCGCGGATGCTCCAGTGCTGCACCGCTGGCATAAAGCGGGTCGCCAAGAATGGCGTGGCCCAGTGACAGCATATGCACCCGCAATTGGTGCGAACGCCCGGTTTTCGGCGTCAGCCGCACCCTTGTGGCGTCTTCTTCATACTTCATGACTCGCCAGTCGGTGACGGCTGGCTTGCCGGTCTCATGACAGACCATCTGCTTTGGCCGGTTTGGCCAGTCAACGATCAGCGGCAGATCGACAGTGCCGCTGCGCGGCTCCAGCCTGTCCGCCACCCGCGCCACATAAGCCTTTTTCGCGCTGCGTTTTTCGAACTGCATCGACAGATGGCGCTGCGCATGCGGCGTCAGGCCAAACACCATTACACCGGAGGTATCCCGATCCAGCCGATGCACCAGCAGCGCCTCGGGAAACACCGTCTGGATGCGGCTGATCAGGCAGTCGGCCAGATGGTCCCCGCGCCCCGGCACCGACAGCAGGCCGGCAGGCTTGTTCACGGCCAGAAGCTCGGCGTCATGGTGCAGGATCTCCAACGGCTCCTGCGGCGGGGTGTATTCGCTTGATACGGCCATGGGCGCCTGCCTAGCGCCACATGGTGCCGGGAGCAAGCACGGGCCGGTGATGTGGCAATGGGCGCTTCCCTCGGAACCTGAACATTTGCTAAATTGACACTGTCCCGGCGATCCGGTAACCGGCGCGCCTCACGTATACATGGGGACGATGCATGGCACGCAAACGCAAAGGGCGCGATATTTCCGGCTGGCTGGTGGTGGACAAGCCCGCAGGGCTGACCAGTACCGCGGTCGTGAACAAGGTGCGCTGGGCGCTGGAGGCCAAGAAGGCCGGCCATGCAGGCACCCTTGACCCCGAAGCAACCGGCGTTCTGGCCGTGGCGCTGGGCGAGGCGACCAAGACCGTGCCCTATATCACTGACGCGCTGAAGGCCTATACGTTCACCGTGCGGCTGGGGCAGGCGACCAACACCGATGACGCCGAGGGGGAGGTGATCGCAGAGAGCAGCGAGCGCCCCGCGGATGCGCAGATCAAGGAAGCGCTGCTGCCCTTCCTGGGTGAGATCATGCAGGTGCCGCCCAAATTCTCTGCGGTGAAGATTGATGGTCAGCGCGCATATAAGCTTGCCCGCGATGGCGAGGATGTGCAGATTGAGGCCCGCCCGCTCTGGGTCGAGGAGCTGATCATGCTGGACCGCCCTGACGTTGATCACGTGGTGCTGGAAATGACCTGCGGCAAGGGCGGCTATGTCCGTTCCATCGCCCGCGACCTGGGGGCGGCGCTGGGCTGCCACGCCCATGTGAAAGAGTTGCGCCGGATCTGGTCTGGCCCCTTTGATGCAGCTGAGGATGGCATTTCTCTCGAAGAGATTGGGCGTCTGGCCCGCACTCCGGATCTGGACCAGTACATTCGCCCGCTGGAGGAAGGCCTGGCGGATCTGCCGGAAATGAAATGCACCCCTGAGGGCGCAGTGAAACTGCGCAACGGCAATCCGGGCATGGTGATGCCGGGCGGCGATGAAGTGGACTACGGCGATGAAGCCTGGGCGTCTATGGATGGCCGGGCGGTTGCGGTTGGCGTCTACAAATCCGGCTCGCTGCACCCCAGCCGGGTGTTCAACCAGGGCGAAAATAATGGTTAACAGAGTGTGAGTTTTCAGGTCAGCATGTGTGACCGGATGTTTCGCGCGCGAAACATTGCGGCAGCATGACTGACCTATTTCTCGCAGGTGACTCTCAACCTTGGCTCCGCAGGGCTGGCCGACCCATTTTCCGAACACGGCGTCGTATTTCTGCGGGGTCAGAATGATACTGGCTTGGGCGCCATCCTCTGCGCTGATCGCATTGCCCGGCGCATCCCTCCAGCGGTTTTCATCAATGGATTGGTCGTCATATAAAGCAATACTGACCTCTGACTGATCCCCGGGCAATGTAACAATGGCAATGCCATCCATGCTGATCAGAGTGCTATTCCCGTCTCCGCCATCCTGGATGTCATAGGTGCCGACTGTGCCGGACAATGCGGTGATTTCGGGCTGCGGAGCGGGGGCTACGGGTGTTTCAGATTCGACCTGCTTCTCCGGTACAGCTTGTTCGCCGGTTTCTTCATCAGAATTGTCAGCCACGCCGAAACCGGCCGCCAAGGTGGAACCTGCAAGTACAAGAAAGATGAGAAGTTCCATTACGCGTACCTCCGTCAGGTCGAAGCCCGTGCGGCAAACATGTGCCCGAAAATCTGTTTCAAGATGCGGGAAGCTAGGTTGGAATACAGACCCGGCCGTTCTAGAACCGCTGCCATGATCATCCGCAGCCACACCAAGGGCGATGCGCCCTCAACCGCGGTCTATTCTGATTGCGAAACCTACCGCTACAGCCTGACCCGGGTGTGGGATCCGGAAGGGCAGCGGGTGCTGTTCGTGATGCTGAATCCTTCGACTGCAACCGAAGTTCAGAACGACCCAACCATCGAACGCTGCGAACGCCGCGCCCGTGCATTGGGGTTTGGCGGGTTCCGGGCGGCCAATATCTTTGCCTGCAGAGTCACCGACCCGCTAGAAATGCGCAGGTTGGACGAACCTGAGGGGGCGGAGAACATGGCGGCCATCCTTGAAGGCATGGCATGGGCCGATACGGTTATCTGCGCCTGGGGCACCCATGGCGAACATCGCGGCCAGGGCGCGCGGGTGGAAGAGGCGCTGCGGGCAACAGGCAAGCAGCTTCATCACCTTGGGCTCAGCAAGGCGGGCCATCCAAAACACCCGTTATACATCGCCTACAGCCAACAGCCACAATTGTGGCGGGAATGAAAAGGTTGCTGACCGGATCGATCCATTAACCGATGTTCCTGTTTTGTTTTGCGCTGTGCGGTGCAATCATGAGACTGTGCTTCCAATGAGTGTGATGTTTTGAGGGTGAGTAGCGATGTTGTGGCTGGCAGGCATGCTGGGACTTGTGGCGGTTGGTGGCGCGGTCTTGACAGAAACTGGGAGCGCTGATGACGAAGGCGACGGAGCATCGTTACTTCCGGAGGCTGAAGGCGACGGGTTGGGCGATGATTTCATCGAGCCTGGCGGTGATGCAGCGATGGTCGAGGTCAGCGAAGGCGACACAATAGCAGGGACCGGCGACGGCGACGTTCTGGCCGGCAGCGGGCAGGCGGATTGCATAAGCGGCGGCGTCGGTGATGACCAGATCGGCGGCTACGGCGGCGATGACTGGCTGGATGGCGGCGCGGGCAACGATGTGCTGCATGGCAACTCCGGAGAGGACAGTTTGCTTGGCGGTGGCGGCGGTGATCTGCTGCACGGCGAGGAGGGTGCCGATGTGCTGCAGGGCGGCGAGGGGGCGGACAGCCTTTATGGGCATTTCGGAGCCGACAGTCTTTTGGGTGGCAGCGGCGGAGATGTGCTGCATGGCGGCCAGGATCAGGACATGCTGGAGGGCGGCAGCGGCGCGGATTCTTTGCACGGAAATGACGGTGATGACAGCCTGAATGGCGGCGCAGGCCAAGATGCGCTTTTTGGTGGCACCGGCGACGATGTGGTCTCCGGTGCCGGGGACGGCGCAGAGCAGGATTTCGTGAACGGCGGCGACGGCGATGATACGCTGATCGCTGGTGCGGGGGATGTGCTGACCGGTGGAGAGGGCGCAGATCTGTTTGCAACCGGCAGCTGGACCGGCACCGCAGAGACTGTGCAGCTGATGGATTACAGTGCTGCAGAGGACCAGCTGGTGCTGGTGTGGGATTTCGAGAACGGCGCGGAGCCCTCGGTGGAGGTTCAGGCAAACCCGGATGCCGAAGATGAGCAGCTGATTCTGGTGGGTGGCGAACCGGTTTTACGTGTTTCCGGGGCCGAAGGCATGACGGCATCAGATTTGGTGCTGATCGACACCGCATCGGCAGCAGCTGCCGGGATGCTGCCGCAATAGGCTGGGCCAACTGGGCGCTACAGCCTATATATCCTTTGCCTTTGTAGAGGAAACATCATATATGCGCGCATCTGCTGCGATTCTGCGGCGGATTTCTCCATGGGCCTGTGCTGGACGACATCCCGGCCTGCGCCATCCACTCTAACCTTACGAAGGAGACCCCGATGTCGATCACAGCTGAAGAAAAAACACGCCTGATGAAAGAATTCGCAACCAAAGACGGCGACACCGGTTCCCCGGAAGTCCAGGTTGCAATCCTGACCTCGCGCATCAACACCCTGACTGAGCACTTCAAAACCCACAAGAAGGACAACCACGGTCGCCGTGGCCTCCTGAAGATGGTTGCTCAGCGCCGCAAGCTGCTGGATTACACTAAAGGCAAAGATGAGGCCCGTTACCAGGACCTGATCAAACGTCTGGGTATCCGCCGCTAATCCGCGCTTGACCCGGATTTTCAGCGCCCGTTCCTGTTCAGGAGCGGGCGTTTTCTTTTCTTCCAGCATCGTCAAACCGCGAAGTGCTCCCGCGCCCGCGGGCTCCCCGGCTTCGCCGGGCAGCCCTTGGCCTTGGGCGTGGCCCGTGCTGTGCACGGGCGGTTGCTGCGTGACGCAAGCCAAGCCTTGGGGGGCGGGCGGTTGCCCCGGAAGAAAAACGCCGCCCCAACTGGAACGGCGTTTGGTGTGTCAATGAACCTGCGGGGTTACTCGCCGTAGGGCACCCAGATGTTCTTGACCTCGGTGGCCTCCTGCAGGAAGCGCTTGGTCTGGTCCTGGGTCCAGTCCATCGCAGTTCTGTTGTTGACCCAGGTTCGCTTGAGATTGCCTGCGGATGCGGTCTCGATCTCTGCCGACAGATCTGAGGAGGAGAAGCTCCAGACGGCGTCCAGGTTCAGGTGCGAAGCCAGCGGTTTGGCCAGCTCTGCATGGCTGCCGGTCAGAATATTGACCACGCCTGCAGGCACGTCCGAGGTCTCCAGCACCTGATAGAAATCGGTGGCCGCCAGCGGGAAGGGTTCAGAAGCTGCCAGCACCACCCGATTGCCCATGGCAATGGCTGGCGCCATTGCGGAAACCAGACCCAGCAGCGGAGCTTCATCGGCACAGAGGGCGCCGATCACGCCGACCGGTTCCTTCATCGCCAACGCCACGCCGCGGATCGGAACGCCATGTACCTGCCCGTCGTATTTGTCGGCCCAGGCAGCGGCGGTGAACAGGCGCTGGATCGAGGTCTCAACCTCTGTCGCGCCGGTCTTTTTGCCGGTCATGGCGTTGATGCGCGCCGCAAATTCCTCTGCCCGGGCAGAGAGGTTCTCACCGATGTAATAGAGGATCTGCGCCCGTAGGTGGCCGGTCGTTCCAGACCACTTGCCTGCGCCTGCTGCAGCCTCAACCGCGTTGCGCAGGTCTTTGCGATTGGCAAGGCCAACGTGGCCCAGCAGTGCGCCGGATTTGCCGTGGATGGCCTGACTGTAGCCGCTGTCCGGACGGGTTTGCTTGCCGCCGATATACATCTTGGCGGTGCGGTCCAGCGGGTCCACAGATGCGCCGCTGCCTTCGAAGGCTTCGATCTTGACCTGCGGTTTGGCTTTGGTTTTGGGGCGGGTATAGGCGGCCAGGCCTTCCCAGCCGCCTTCGCGCCCGAAACCGCTTTCACGCACTCCGCCAAAACCGGCTGCGGCGTCGAACATATTGGTGCCGTTGATCCAGACCACGCCGGCAGCCAGTTTTGGTGCCATGTCGAGTGCAAGGTTCACGTTTTCGGTCCAGACCGTAGCGGCCAGACCGTAGCGGGTGTTGTTGGCCAGCTCCACCGCTTCGGCAGGGGTGCGGAAGGTGCAGGAAACCAGGACGGGGCCAAAGATTTCCTCCTGCATCAACGGATCGGCAGGGGTCAGACCTTCGATCAGCGTCGGTGGGTAGAAGCAGCCGCCTGTGGGCATTTCGACCTGGGCCTGATGCAGGGTGCCTGCGGTATTGGCAGCGACCATTTCGCTGATGGTGTTCAGCTGCACAGGGTCGACCACGGCGCCAATGTCGATGCATTTGTCGAGCGGATTGCCAATGCGCAAGCCATCCATGCGCGTTTTCAGCTTGCTGTGGAACCGCTCGGCAATGCCTTCCTGCACCAGAAGGCGCGAGCCTGCGCAGCAGACCTGGCCCTGATTGAACCAGATCGCATCGACCAGCCCTTCGATGGCTGAGTCAATATCAGCGTCGTCAAAGACGATGTAGGGGGATTTGCCACCCAGTTCCAGCGTCAGCGCCTTGCCGCTGCCCGCGGTGGCTTCGCGGATCCTGCGGCCAACAGTGGTAGAGCCGGTGAAGGCGATCTTGTCGACCTCCGCTGCGGTGATCATTTCACCCACGGCACCGTCGCCGGTTACGATGTTCACCACACCTTTTGGCAGGCCTGCCTGACGGCAGATGTCGGCAAACAGCAGTGCTGTAAGGGATGTGTATTCAGCGGGTTTCAGTACCACGGTGTTGCCCATGGCGATGGCTGGCGCGATCTTCCAGGCCAGCATCAACAGCGGGAAGTTCCAGGGGACGATCTGGCCGCAAACGCCCAGAGCCTCGGCGCCCGGCAGCTCGCTCTGCATCAATTGGGCCATGCCGGCGTGATAGTAGAAGTGCCGCTGCGCCAGGGGGATATCGATATCGCGGCTTTCGCGGATGGGCTTGCCGTTGTCCAGTGTTTCCAGCACCGCGAACAGGCGGGAATGCTTCTGTAGCAGCCGGGCAATGGCATAGAGGTGTTTGGCCCGGCCATGCCCGCCAAGCCCGCCCCAGGCGGTTTGCGCCTTGCGGGCGGCCTGGACGGCCGCGTCCACATCCGCTTGCGTAGCTTGGGTCAGAGTGGCCAGGACCTCGCCCGTTGCCGGGTTCTTGCTGTCGAACCCTTCGCCCGGGCTGGTGAACTCGCCATTGATGAAATGGCCGAAACGGCTGCCCTGATCGACCAGCCAGGCCAGTGCCTCAGCAGCGCTTTCGGGGGCGGGGCCGTAGTCCATGGTGTCGAAAATCTCTTTGATGGTCATTGCCATTCTTCCTTTCCCGGGGCGTCGCCCGTTCAGCGCTGAAATCGCTCCACTAAAGCGATTTCCGGGCGCGCCTCACCCCATCGCGTGGCGGTAGCCGGCGGAGTATGCCCCGGTGACATGGTGTTCCAGCTGGCGCTCAATGTCGTTCAGCAGCGAAGAAGCGCCAAAGCGGAACAGATCGGGCTGCAGCCAGCGGTCGCCCAGCTCATCCTTCATCAGCGACAGGTAAACAAGCGCGTCCTTGGCCTTGGAAATGCCGCCCGCGGGCTTGTAGCCGACGCGGTAGCCGGTGTGGTCATAATAGTCGCGGATGGCGCGGATCATCACCAGCGACACCGGCAGGGTGGCGTTGACGCTTTCCTTGCCGGTGGAAGTCTTGATGAAATCGGCGCCGGCCATCATGCAGACCAGCGAGGCACGCGCCACATTGCGCAAAGAGCCCAGCTCGCCGGTGGCCAGGATTGCCTTTACATGGGCGTCGCCGCAGGCCTGGCGAAAGGCTTTCATCTCGTCATAAAGCGCCTGCCAGTTGCCCTGAAGCACATGGCGGCGGGTGATCACGATGTCGATTTCCTCGGCCCCTGCTTTGACGCTTTCCTCAATCTCTGCCACCCGCAGGTGGAAAGGGGACAGGCCCGCCGGGAAGCCGGTGGAGACCGCAGCGACCGGAATGCCGGTGCCTTCCAGCGCCTTGACGGCGGTCGGGATCATGTCGTGGTAGACGCAGACCGCTCCGGTGGTGAGACCTTCCATATCCAGGCCGCGCAGAATTTCCGGGCTGACCGGCTGGCGCGCCTTGGCGCAGAGGCGGCGGACCCGGCCCTCGGTGTCGTCACCGGACAGGGTGGTGAGGTCGATCAGGCTGATCGCCTTCAACAGCCAGGCGGCCTGGTGGTCTTTCTTGACGCTGCGGCGGCCCGGCAGGGTGGCACAGCGGCGTTCGATGGCCGACGTATTGGCCTGCACGGCGGCGACCCAGTCCAGGTCCAGCTCCATGCCCGGATTGCGCGGCTCTGCCAGCTGCGGCAGCTGTGCGCTTCGTTCAGCGGTGTGGCTATCCATTGGAAATCCTCGGAAGAGTTCCGTGCGAAAATCGCACGGGTGCGGCATGTTGGCAAGCGAGCACCCCCGCAGGCGGGTATGTTTTTTGACTGAATGGACAAAAAATGTAAGCTGCCCGGCCTGAACCCGTACGGAACACCGCTGGGGCAGGGTTTGGTTGGGGGCATTTCCTGTTTAATGCTGCAGATGCAGGGCGGCTGCGCATTCCGGTGGCAGAATCGCCCATACATGCTAAATTTAGCGGTATGAGCAGTGCAGACCCCCATATCAGCGAAAAACCACAGGCAGAGGCGCGTCCCGTTATCCGCCAGCTGGATGACAGCGCCATCAACCGCATTGCGGCAGGCGAGGTTGTGGAGCGCCCGGCCTCGGCGGTCAAGGAACTGGTGGAAAATGCCATTGATGCCGGAGCAACCCGGGTCACGGTAGAGATTGCCGATGGCGGCAAGACGCTGATCCGGGTAACGGATGACGGCTGTGGCATGACCCCAGAGGACCTGCCGCTGGCGCTTAGCCGTCATGCAACTTCCAAGATCGACGGATCGGACCTGCTGAACATCCACACGTTTGGGTTTCGCGGCGAGGCGCTGCCAAGCTTGGGGGCTGTCGGACGGCTGACCATCACCAGCCGGGCAGCGGGCCATGAGGCGGCACAGATCCGGGTCTCGGGCGGCAGGCTGGAACCGGTGAAGCCTGCAGCCTTGCGGGCAGGCACCATCGTCGAGCTGCGTGATCTGTTTTTTGCAACGCCTGCGCGGCTCAAATTCATGCGCACGGATCGGGCCGAGACGCAGGCGATATCGGACACGGTGAAACGGCTGGCGATGGCGGAGCCTTCAGTGGGGTTCACCCTGCGGGACGTTTCTGGTGGCGGCGAGGGACGGGTGACATTTCGTGCCGATCCCTTGTCCGGCGATCTGTTCGATGCGCTGCACGGGCGTCTGGCCTCGGTGCTGGGGCGCGAGTTTGCCGAAAATGCGCTGAAGATCGACGCAGCGCGTGAGGGCATCCGGCTATATGGTTATGCGGCGCTGCCGACCTATTCGCGTGGTGCGGCGGTGGCCCAGTTTCTGTTCGTGAACACAAGGCCGGTGAAGGACAAGATGCTGACCGGCGCCTTGCGTGCGGCCTATTTCGATTTCCTCAGCCGGGACCGGCATCCAGCGGCGGCGCTGTTCATCGACTGTGACCCGCAACTGGTGGATGTGAACGTGCATCCGGCGAAATCCGAAGTGCGGTTCCGTGATCCGGGCCTGGCGCGCGGCCTGATCGTTTCCTCTCTGCGCCATGCGCTGGCAGAGGCGGGGCACCGGGCGTCAACCACCGTGGCAGGTGCCACGCTGGGAGCAATGAAGGCAGAGCAACCGACCGCAACCGGCACGCCGCGGGTCTATCAGATGGACCGGCCTTCGATCAGCGCGCGGACGGCATCCTTTGCCGGGCAGCGGCCAGAGGATTTTGTGCCTGCCCCCGCTTATCAGCCGCCGGAGACCCCCGGCTTTGCAGAAATGGCGGGTGCCTACAGCGGCCGGGTGACGGACACATCAGAGGTTGCGATAGCCCCGGGTCTGCCGTCGGATGCGCCAGAGGGGGCCGCGCCCGGGGCCGAAGCCCTGCCATTGGGGGCGGCGCGCGGGCAGGTGCATGAGAATTACATCATCGCCCAGACCGCCGACGGGATGGTCATTGTTGACCAGCACGCAGCACATGAGCGGCTGGTTTATGAGAAACTGAAACGCCAGATGGCGGAGAATGGCGTTGCCGCGCAGGCGCTTTTGATCCCTGAAATCGTTGAGCTCAGCGACAATGACTGCGCCTGCCTGCTGAGCATAGCGGATGAGTTGGCGAAATTCGGGCTGGGCATCGAAGCCTTTGGCGGCAATGCCGTGGCTGTGCGGGAAACTCCGGCGATCCTGGGCGAAGTCAACGCTGAAGCGATGATCAAGGACATCCTGGATGAGTTGTCGGACCAGGGGGAAAGCCAGCTGGTGCAAGCGAGGGTCGAGGCGATCCTGAGCCGGGTGGCCTGCCATGGTTCGATCCGGTCGGGGCGCCGGATGCGGGGCGAGGAGATGAATGCGCTGCTGCGCGAAATGGAGGCAACGCCCCATTCCGGCCAGTGCAACCATGGCCGCCCCACCTATGTGGAATTGAAACTGGCAGATATCGAGCGCCTGTTCGGGCGCACGTGAGCAAGAACCCCCGGTAAAGGGAGGACGAGCAGTGATTTTAGGGCAGGCTTTGACGCCGGATCAAACTTTGTGGGCCATGTACGGGCTGGCCGGACTGGTCGTGCTGCTGGCACTGGCCGGGTTGCGGCTTCGCGCAATGGCACGGCGGCTGGAGCAGGTGAATGCAGATCAGCGCAGCCATATTGCAGGATTGAAGGCTGAAGTCGCGCGGCTGCCGGAGCTGACGGACGAGCTGGCAACCCTGCGCCGAGTGCATGAGAACGAGCGCGCAGGCCGCTATCAGGCAGAGGCGCAAGTGCAGGCGCTAAGGGCGGAACATGCGGCGCGGCTGGAAGAGCTGAACCATATGAACCAGCAGATGGAGCACAAGTTCGCCGCTTTGGCCTCAGGCGTGCTGAAGCAGAATTCCGAGAGCTTTCTTAGCCTGGTCAGCGAACGCTTTCAGGCCCACAGCCAGCTGGCGGATGAGGATCTGGCAAAACGGCATGCTGCGATCGAAGGCTTGGTCAAGCCGCTGGATCAGAAACTGGGCCAGTTCGGCGAGCGGATCAAAGAGATCGAACAGGCGCGCAATGAGGCCTATGGCGCGATCCAGACACAGGTGAAGCATCTGGCGGAGGGGCAGGCGGCGCTGGGCGGCGAAACCCGCAAGCTGGTGCAGGCCCTGCGCGCGCCCAAGACACGCGGCCGCTGGGGCGAGATGCAGCTGCGCCAGGTGTTTGAGATGGCCGGCATGGCCGAGCATGTGGATTTCGAGCTGGAAAAAAGCGTTGATACGGACGACGGGCTGCGCCGCCCGGATGCAGTGGTCAATATTCCGGGGGGCAGAAGCATCGTGGTCGACGCGAAAACCCCGCTGGAGGGCTATTTGGATGCGCTGGAAGCCGAGGTTCCGGAACAGCAGCAGGCAGCCCTGGCCCGCCATGCCGGCCACGTCAAAACCCATGTGCGCCAGCTGGCATCGAAATCCTATCAAAGCACGTTGGCTGGCGCTCCCGATTTTGTGGTGATGTTTATCCCCGGCGAAACCTTTGTGTCCGCGGCGGTGGAAGCAGATGCAGGGCTTATCGAATATGCCTTTGAAAACAAGGTTCTGATCGCCACGCCGACCACTTTGATGGCGCTGCTAAAGTCTATTGCCTATGGCTGGCAGCAGGAACGGATGGCGGAAAACGCACTGGAAGTGCAGAAGTCCGCCAAGGAGCTTTATGACCGTTTGTCGACCTTTTCAAAGAACCTTGCATCTGTCGGGCGGTCGCTGTCCTCTTCTGTAAACAATTACAACAAGGCGGTTGGGTCGCTCGAATCGCGTGTGCTGCCGTCGGCCCGCCGGTTCGAAGCAATGGGGGTGGTTGCACAGGGGGCTGAGCTGGAAGATCCGGGGCAGGTCGAGGTCGAGCCGCGCCAGGTGGCGCTGCTGGCAGAAGAGTAGATGCGAGACCTTCTGCTGCAGCGTGACCGGTCTGTTCGGGAAACCGTCCTGCTGCGTGCAGCAGAGGTTGAGGCCGAGGGCATTGTGGCGCTGCTGCGGATCGCTGTGTCTGTCGGATTGCTGGCTGCGTTGGTTTTGGCCGTTGATGCGGTGCAGACCGTGGATCAACGCTATCTTTGGCACCAGATTGGTTTGGCAGCAGTGATGCTGCTGTCCTATATGGCGGTTGGTGTGCTGACATTTGCGGCGATCCGCAAGGAGGTGTTCCGGCGCTGGATGATCTGGGCTGCAGTGACTGCAGATTGCGTGTTCCTGTTCCTGAACACCTGGCTTTCGCTGGCGAATTCGGGCCTCCCGGGCGATCTGGCCTTTGCCATGCCCTCAGCCTGGATGGCACCGCTGGTGCTGGCATTCGGGGTCCTGCGGTTCAACCCCATGCTGCTTGGATATCAGGTGATGCTGGTGGCATCAGGATTCCTTTGGCTGATTTTCTGGGAACCGGTCCTGATCTCTGTGGAAGCAGCCGAACGTGTGCGCCTGGCGATGGAAACGCCGCCCAATCTGATCCGTGTTCTCATGGTGCTGCTGGCAGGATGTGTTCTGGTGGTCGCGGCCCTGCGGATGCGGAGGCTTTTGCACCGGTCGATCGAGGAGGCTCGGCAGAAGGCTAATCTGACCCGCTACTTGCCTGGGCAGCTGGCGGGCAGGCTGGCGTCCGGCGGGCTGGAAGCACTGCAGGAAGGTCGCCAGCAAGAGATGGCGGTCCTGTTCATCGACATTCGCGGCTTTACCAGTTGGTGCGAGGGGCGCGCGCCGCAGGACGTCAGCCGTCTGATCACTGAATTCAGACAGCGGGTGGAAGAGATCTCGGACCGGACCGAAGGTCTGATAGACAAGTATATCGGCGACGCTGCGATGCTTCTGTTTGAGGGCGACCGGGCGGCGGAACGATCGCTGGACTGTGCCGAGGGGCTGCTTGCGCATATGCATGACTGGCGCTGCTTGCGCGAACAGTCCGGAGATACAGGGCTGGGCGTAGGGATCGGTGTGCATTGGGGAGAGGTGTTTTCCGGCGTGACCGGCACGCCGGAGCGGCTGGAGTACTCAGTGTTTGGTGACACGGTGAACACAGCTGCGCGGCTGGAGCAATTGACCAAGGCGCAGGGGCTGGCATTGATCGTTTCTGCAGCTGTTCTGGAGGCGGCCGGAACAGAGCCCGCGCGCAGCGGTTGGACTGCGCTGCCGCCTGAGTTGTTGCGCGGGCGCCGCAGCGGGCTTGCCCTCTTTGGAAAGGCGCCGGGCTGAGTGTCCTGCCGTTTGCCTCAGATCAAAGACTTAGGTGTTTTGCCTGCTGTTTGATATGCTGAGGCAGCGAACGGAAGGAATGGAGCAATGCTGGAGATCTCAGTCCGCAAGGTGGCACAGGTGGCGATGATGGCCCGGGAGCTGGGCCGGGCTGAGGGCGAACTGCGGGCCTTTATCGACCGCATGGGGGAGGATCAGCAATCGGAACTGGTCGGCATCATGTGGGTCGGGCGCGGCAGTTTCGAGCCGGAGGAGCTGGGTGAAGCGATTTACACGGCCCGTCAGGAAGCCACGACGCCAACCGTCGACTACCTGCTGGGCACACCGCATCTGGCCGACAATCTGGAAGCCGGGCTGGACGCATTGGGAATTGATGTGAACGATGTCGAGGATGATGTGATCGGTCGCTGAGGCCGTAAGCACCATCCGTAAAAAAAGGGCGCCGCAATCGGGCGCCCTTGATCGTTGTCGACGGCAATCAGGCCTTGCTGTCGACAATCTCCAGATGCTGGGCCAGTTTGCCGATCTCAGCCATCCATTTTTCCACCAAAACCAGGTCGCCCGGCGCGGCATGCACACCAGTGGCGATCTTGTTGTTCATGGCGGCCTCGATGGCAAAGGAGACAGGATAGGAGACCAGACGCGCCATCGCGGTGCCACGCGCGTCACCCCAGGCGTCCATTACATAGGTCTTGTGCCAGACCTCGGCGCCGTCTTTCTCAGCCTTGAGGCCAACACAAAGCACGACGCGGTCCGGCTCGCCCTCGTCATAGGCGTTCTCGGCCCAGAACTGGTCGGACATTTCCTTAAGGCGGGCGTCGCCTTCGGGCCCGGCGAGTGTCTCGACTTCTTTGAACACATCCGCCCAGGCTTCGGTCCAGCCATTGAGGCGCAAGGTGCCGCGGACGAACTCCTTCACCTTCCAGTCCTCGCCGAATTCGTACTGGCCCATGAAGGGGATTGAGTCGCGGTTCGGGTAGACCTCGAAGCTTTCGGGCGCGGGCAGCGGTGCCTCGTAGGAGGAGATCGCATCCCACGGACGGGCCACATCCAGCTCCTTGAAATCGCGGATCGACTTTGACGGAGAACGCAGCGCCTTCAGCACGCCCAGCGGCGACCAGCTGAATTTGTAGCGGAACGGGTTCGGGGTTTTGGGGATGCCGCCGCAGTAGGAGATGAAACTGATTTCGTTGTCGGCGTCATAGGCATCCGACGTTTTGTAGTCCGCCACCAGCGCATGCGCCATCAGGTGGTCGATACCGGGGTCAAGGCCCACCTCATTGATCAGGCAGACGCCTGCATTCTTGGCTTTTTGATCCAGCGCGCGCATTTCCGGTGCGATGTAGGACGAGGAGACAAAATGCGCGCCGTGCTCAATCGCCAATTCCGCCAGTGGCACGTGCCAGTCGCCCGGCAGCATCGACACGATGACGTCCTGGGGGCTGAGCATCTGGCCAAGGTTGGCAATGCTGAAGGAATGGATGTTGGTGGTCAGATCGCCGACGGCCTCGCGCGCCTTGTCGGTGGTCCGGTTCCAGACCGCGACGTCGTGTCCGGCTTCCAGCAAGCGGCGTAGGCCGGGGATTGCCGACAGGCCGGTGCCGCACCAGTGAATAGTCATGAGAGTTCTCCCTTATCCGAATTTCAGTTTGGCCGCGACGATGCTGGTCACAATCATGATGGCACAGAAGTTTGCGAGAATAATTGGCCAGTCCCCAATCATGAGCCCATAGATGAACCAGAGCGAAACCGTCGCCAGGAACATCAGGTTGGCGGGCAGCGACAGTCCAGCCGTGTCCCGGCTGGCCCAGGCTTTCCAAGCTTGCGGCAGCCAGCAGACTGTGCCGAGAATGGCGGCGAAGAAACCGACATATTGCGCCATTACTTCGGCAGGTGCTCGAGGAAAGTGGCTCTGGCCCGGCCCCAGACGCCGTTGTCCAGATCGGTCAGAGTCTGCAGCGAGGGCAGCAACTGGGCTGCGTAATCTTCTGAGCTTTCGACCGGCAGCATCGACGGCAGGTTGTCGATTGCCATCACGTCCAGCACCGGGCTGTCTGCCACCCGCAGGGCCGGAGCCTCCCAGGTGGTGGCGCGGTCATAGACTGGAACCGGATTGTAATCGCTATCTGGGTCACAGGCGACATCGCCGATGGCGGTCAGTTGACGGTCCTCAGTCACTGCTTCACGGGAAACAAAAACCGGAGTGCCGGGACGGGCGAAGATGCAGTTCAGGAACAAGTCATGCTGCAGGATCTGGGGGAAAGGGCCGCCGCTTGCGGTTTCGGCCATATCCCATTTGGTAACCTGCACACCCATCGCCTCGCACAGATCGGCAGCGCCGGTGCCGACGCGGCCAAGCGCGCCGATCACGATGGCGGAGGGCCGGCTTTTGTTTAGGGCGTCCAGTTCTGCACCAAGCTCTGCCAGCAAAGTGTCCTTGCCGCCGTAGACGCCAACCGGGCCGCAAATTTCGCCGCGTTGCTGGGCTGCCCAGGTTTTCAGGGTGACCGCGGCGCCGGCATAGCCTGCCCAATAGCCAAAGGCGGCGACCCGGCGGCCGGCCTCGTCGACCAGATATTCCAGATCATAAAGCGTGCCGCCGCCCGCCTTGAACCGGTCCAAAAGCGCCTTGCCAGAGTGCTGACCCTTGTAGGCATGGCCGAACATGATGTGGCGGTGGGGCAGCGGAGTGCCGTCTTCCGGCAGCTCCTTCAGCCCAAAGATGATGGCTTCGGCAGGTGCCCCGGGCCAGGAGTTTTCAGGTGCGATTTCGCAGCCGGCATCGATGTATCCCTGCAGCGGGAGGGCTCGCACCGAGCTCTCCTCCACGGTGACCTTGATGCCGCCTGCCAGCAGCGCCTTTGCGCCTTCGGGCGTCAGGCCGACCCGGTCCTCATTGGGGCGCTGTTCGGCCCGTACCCACAGATGCGTCATCATCATGTCCTTTAAAGCATTCCCTTGGCATAGACACTGCGCACCGAATCGCGCTGTTCCATAGCTGTCATGAAGTTCTGGATTTTCGAGAAGTCCGCAACAGTCACCCCGTCGCCTTCCAGCCATGTGCAAACCACATAGAGGTAGCAATCGGCGAGGCTGACGTTTTCACCCAGGACAAAAGGCCCGCGCAGGCCATACTGGCTGAGGTAGACGCAGGACTCTGCCATGGTCTGCGGCACCATCTTTTGCATGTCTTTCCAGCTGGAGCGCTCCTTGGCCCAGCGGGCGCCGCGCAGTTTGTGGGCGTGATTTATGTGCATGGTGGAGGCGAGGTAAAACATGACCTCGCGCATCCGGGCCTGCAAAACCGGATCCTGCGGGCGCAGAGAAGTTTCGGGCGCCATATCGGCGACATACTCCAGCAGCGCGCCGGTCTCGGTCAGAATGCCGCCTTCAACTGCCAGCGCAGGAACCCGGCCTTTGGGGTTGATCTGGGCATAGGCTGGCCCGGACTGTTCCTTGGTGGCGAAGTCGAGCTTGACGGTTTCATACGTGACCCCGGCTTCCTCCAATGCGATGGCCACAGCCACTGAAATGGTTCTGGGGGCATAGTATAGCTGCATGTCTGTTCCTCGCGTCCGTGTGTCACAGATGTGTCTGGGCAAAATGGCGGTCCGGCGCTTCCAGATGCGGCACCGCATTGAACAAAACCGGGCTCCAGTGTCCGCCGATGGGGAACAGCCGGTGCATGGAGGTGTTCATGATAGCCAGCGTAACGCGTGCCGTGGCCGCAGTGTCCAGACCCATGGCCTGCCGCATCGCCACTGAGATCAGCCCGCCAGAGGTCACCACCAGCGCCGGGCCTTCACCTGCGGCGATCTCTGCCAGTACCTGCCGGGTGCGTGTTTCGAAGCTTTCCCAGCTTTCGTAGGGTTCTGCGATCTCCCCGGCGGCCCAGGCGGCAAAGACTTTGGGCAGATGCTCTACAAAACCCTCGCGCTCTTCTGGTATGGGCAGGCCGTGCTGGTCCCGCATGGCCTCAGCAAGCGTGAAATACTCCATTTCATTCAGGCGGGCGTCGCGGACAACATCCGCATAGCCGATTGATGCTGCGGTTTCGATATGGCGGTTGAGAGTTCCGCAATAGACGCGCGGATAGTGGCTGCCGCTGCCGCGTAGATGGTCGCCCAGCCAAACAGCCTGCTGGTGACCCAGATCGCTGAGGCAGTCATAGCTGGCCTCGTCCCGGGCGCCGGTATTGGCCTGGCCATGGCGGATCAGCGTGATGTGGGACATTGGCGGGCGGCTCCGTTGTTACCGGGCGAGTCTTAGAAGAGGATCCGGGCAGAGGTAAAGGGAGGGTTTGGGGTTGCATGTATCAATTTCATTGCCGCGATGAGAAGCCTGCCGCAGTGTACAGTTGCCAGATTGGAGATTTGCCATGCCCTTAAATCCACAGCGCTTCCTTGATGACCTGCACAGATTGCGCAGCTTCGGTGCATCAGGGGATGGCAAAGGCGTGGTGCGGCAGGCATTTTCAGACGCTGACATCGCGGCGCGCAAATGGCTCGCCGGGCGGATGAAAGACGCGGGGCTTACGCCGCATTTCGACCCGATGGGAAATGTGTTCGGACTGGCTGGGGAGCAAAGCCTATTGGTGGGGTCGCATAGCGACAGCCAGCCTGAAGGCGGCTGGCTGGATGGGGCGCTGGGGGTGATCGCAGGCCTGGAAATTGCCCGCGCGGCCATGGAGGACGGTGGGCCCTCCATTTCCTGCGTCAGTTTTCAGGATGAGGAGGGTCGGTTCGGCGTGCTGACAGGTTCGGACATCTGGTCCGGCAAGCAGACACTGCAGGAGGCGGATGGGTTTTCTGACACCAAAGGAAACAGGCTGGCAGAGATGCGGCAGCTGCTGGCAGATCAGGCGGGAGACTTCCTGCCGCTCCGGAGGTTCACCGGCTTTCTGGAACTGCATATTGAGCAAGGCCCCTATCTGGAGGAAACCGGTCTGGGGCTTGGGATTGTGACGGACATCGTCGGCATCCGGGATATGCGGATCATCTTTGAAGGACGGCAGAACCATGCAGGCACCACGCCGATGAATCTGCGCCGGGATGCGTTTCAGGCGTTGTCTGCCTTCAGCACTGCGCTGAACAGCAGGTTTTCAAATGTCGTCACGCCAGCCACTGTCTGGACCATCGGACATGTGAACTTGCATCCGAACGCACCGTCGGTGGTGCCGGGACGGGTGGAATTTTCCATGCAGTGGCGGGACGCTGAGGCAGACCGGCTGCAGAGGATGGCGGCCATCATCGAGGAGACAGCCAAAGAAACGGCTGCGGATCACGGTGTGGCCTTGGCAATGGGGCCGGTGATGGGAATTGAACCTGCGGCAATGGATGCCCGGTTTCAGGCAGAGCTGGCTTCGGCGGCAGAAGCCTTGGCGCCTGGAACGTGGCAGACGATGCACTCTGGCGCATTGCATGATGCGGCGAACATGGCAGCTGTCATGCCGACGGGAATGCTGTTTGTTCCGTCCATCGGCGGCATCAGCCATGCTTTTGACGAAGATACGAAAGAAGATGATCTGCTGCTGGGTCTGAAAGTTCTGGACCGCGCCGCCCGGGCGCTGGCGGCGTAATCTGCAGACGGAGGGCACTCCCGCCTGCTCCAGGCCATCCCGGGGGATGGCCCTCACAGTTGGGCCGGGCGCCGCTGGCGCGGCGCAGGTCAGGCCCGCCCGTAGCCGCGTTTTATCATCCGGTTGCGGTGCTTGTCAGCTGCCAGAGAAGCTTCGCGCAGATTGCCGTAGTTGTTGATCACGCTTTGGCCGTTGCCGCCGGCCACGCCCCATTCCCGCAGCACGGAGACTTCGGAAAACAGGTTCATCGCCAGTTCAATGCGGTAAAACCGTGCCGGGCGCGAGGGGACTTGGCGGTAGAGCAGACAGGTGGCCATGCGGTGATTCTACGACAAGTGATTCGCGCAGGCAAGAAACTCTATGCTCTCTGGGTCGGCGAACCGTGTCAGCCCGCGGAACCTGATCCGGTCAAAAAGTCAGGGCAGGTTTGCGGTTTTCTGTCTTGAGAGGTTAAGCCCAATCCACATCGCCCAAAAAAATGTAGCCTGCGCCGTAAATAGTCTTGATCAGTCGCGGATTTTTGGGGTCTTCACGCAGTTTGGTGCGCAAGCGGGAGATCCGCACGTCCATGGCCCTGTCGAAACTGTCGCCAGCCGCCCCGCCCAGCATCTCCTGCATCTGCGCCCGGGAGATCAGACGTTTGGGACTGTCCAGGAACAGCCGCAAAATCTCCCCCTCGGCGTGGGAGAACGGAACTTCGACACCTTGGGCATCCTCCAGAACGTAGCGGTCAAAATGCGCAGTCCAGCCGGCAAACCGTGCCGTTTCGCAGGCAGGAGCCGCAGAGCGGGGGCCGCTGCGCAAGCGGGCGCGCACACGGGCCACCACTTCTGCCGGATCAAACGGCTTGGTAATGTAGTCATCGGCGCCCAGTTCCAGTCCGGTCACCCGGTCCTGCACTTGCGCTCTGCCAGAGATGATGATGACCGCAGCGCCCTGTTCCAGCGCCAGCCGGTGCACCAGTGCCAGACCGTCAGTGTCTGGCAGTGACAAGTCCACAAGGCAAACATCCGGAGTGACCCGGTTCAGTGCCGCCTCGAATTCCCGGGCGCGGGCAAAGCTTTGGGTCCGAAAACCCGCATCTTCCAGCGTTTCGGTCAGGATCTGCCGGATTTCCGGCTCGTCATCCAAAATCGTGACCAGGGGCTGTGTCATGCGGCAGGCTCCGGTTTGATCAGCTCGGAGAGCTGGTGAATGGTGAAAGGTTTGCGCAAAACCGGACCGCATTTCAATGCCTTGCGAAACAGCGGATCGCTTGCGGGAAGCGATGTCATCAGGATGCAGGGCAGGCCGGATTCATCCAGGCGTGCAGCCAGATCGACACCGGTTGCCGGGCCTTCCAGCTTGATGTCTGACAGCACCAGAACGATGTCAGGCAAATCAGCGGTCAGGGCGCAGGCTTCGTCCACACTTGCGGCTTCGATCACCGAATAGCCAAGGTCAATCAGCATATCCCGGAAAGCGGCACGCAGCTCCGCACTGTCTTCTACCAGCAGCGCCATGCCACCACTGGCTTCTGGGGCTGGGCGGTACGGCAGACGCAGAGTGATCGACGCACCAGTGATCCCGTTGCCAATCCGTATGTCGCCGCCGGCCAGTTTGGCCATGTCATAGACCATCGGCAACCCCAGCCCCGAGCCTTCGCTGCCCTTGGTGGTGAAAAACGGGTTCAGTGCCTTCTCCAAGGCTTCCGGCGAGAACCCGGGGCCTGTGTCCGTGATGGTGATTTCCACCCAGGTCAGGCCAACAGTGTGAGCGCTGACCGTGATCTGGCCGGAGGTGCCGCAAGCGTCGCGCGCATTCAGGATGAGGTTCAAAAGCGCATCCTGCAGCTTGCCAGCGTCCAACAGCAGCACCTGATCTGGCAGGTTGTCGAGAATGCTGAGGCCAACCCCTTGCGGTAGGGATGGCGAGGCAAGCACTTTCAGCTCATCCAGCAGGGCGTGCATGTCTGTGGCCTGGGGGCGCAAGGAGCGTTGGCTGGTCATTTCGGCAATCCGGTTCAGCAGCCTGCCACCGCGCCGGGCTGCCGACAGGGTGCCCTGCACCAGGGGTCCCGCATCGTCTGGCAGCGCCATTTTCTCTAGCTTGCCTTGCATGCCCAGAATAATTGTCAACAGATTGGAAAAGTCGTGCGCCAGGCCGCTGGTCATTTGCGCCGCCATCTCGCGGCGGCGGGCCTGCTGCAAGGCCACTCTGGCCTGGGTTTCTTCGGTCACATCCATCGACAGTATGTAGACACCGCCGTGCTGATCCGGGGTGAAGGCCACCCGGATGCGGCGGCTGCCATGGCTCTCGGTGAACTCGAATACCGGGCTGCTGCCCTTGTAGGCAGCTAAGAGATGCGGCTCGATCCGTTCAAAGGCTCTGTCTCCCAGCGCGTCGGAGATGTGCATGCCCAGAATGTCGGACGGGCGGCCGGGGAACACTGTGCTCAGTCGGCGGTTGGTATATGTGTAATACCCATCCCCATCCACATGGGCGATATGGGCGGGCATCATTTCTGTTGTCAGGCGGGTGCGGCCTTCGATTTCGGTGAGCTGCCGCTTGGTCTCTTCCAGCGCAGTGTTGGTGGCCTCCAGCTGCCGGTTCGCGGCGGACAGGTCCTCGGTGTGAGCGATCAGCCTTTCCGACAGTTCCTCAGACCTCGAGCGCAACAGCTGCTCTGCCTGTTTGGCCCGTGTGATGTCAGTGTAGACGGTAACCCATCCGCCCTGCGGCAGCGGTGAGCCTTCAATCGAAATGGTCCGCCCATTGGGCCGTTCGCGCTCCAGATAGTGCGGAACGAAATCCAGTGCCTGGCTGACCCGGCTCCGCACGATTTCCTCAACATCCGTTTCCGGAGCATATTCGTCTGCCTCGGCCAGATAGCGGATGGTGTCGGCAAAGGACGCGCCAGGCTGCACCAAATGGTCTGGCAGGTCGAACATCTCCTGGAACCGCCGGTTGCACACTGCCAGTCGCAGGTCGTTGTCATAAATCGACAGCGCCTGGGCGATCAGGTTCAGCCCGGCGGTGGTCATGGCGGCGTGCTGTTTGCTGGTCCGGTTCATGGCTCTCCCCGGTTTATGGCTAGCACCGGGGCCGGTGCGGGGCAAATTGCCATTCAGCCGCGGCGGTGGGTTTGCCGCCGCGTAACGCATGTAGTCGCCTTCTGATTGTCGGCCGGATTTTTGCAACATTCCCGGTCTCAAACCCTTTTGGCCCGCTTGTTTCAAAACGCCCTGCGCAGGCCTGATTCGGAACATGGCCGATTTGGTTGCATGCCGCACAAACAGGGGCGGGCGGGAGGTGTGCGGCGCAGAGTTTCACGGTTCCGGGCTGACGGGCCGGAATGTAACGGGCTTGAAAGTAAAGGAAATTAGGCTGTTACAATTTGTAAGATTTGGGAAAACATCAGGAAAAAGTTGACGGGCTATCCTGCCGCTGTCCCTAATCGGGGCCAGAGCCGCGAACAGCGGCCGGTCCGGCAGCAACGCCGGAAAGGGAGGGAAGAAAGTTGGCTCAGATGCAGATGGGCGCCGAGGGGATGCAATCCCTGCCGGCGCTGCTTCAACGCAATGCGGTGCAATTCGCAGACGCGCCGGCCTACCGGGAAAAGGAATTCGGCATCTGGCAATGCTGGACCTGGGCCGAAGCGGCAAAGGAAATCGAGGCGCTGGCGCTTGGCCTGGTCAACCTAGGCGTGAACGAGGGTGATTTCGTCGCCATCATCGGCCGCAACCGCCCCTATCTCTATTGGTCGATGATTGCCGCTCAGGCGGTCGGAGCCGTTCCGGTTCCGCTCTATCAGGACGCGGCGGCCGAGGAGATGGCCTATGTGCTGGGCCATAGCGGCGCGCGCTTTGTGATCGTGGGCGATCAGGAGCAGGCAGACAAAGTGATCGAGGTTCAGGATCAGCTGAATCAGTTCGAACATATGATCTATCTCGATCCACGTGGGATGCGGAAATACGACCACACGCAGCTGCATCAGTTCAGCCATATTCAGGATCAGGGCCGGGCCGCCTATGATGAGCTGATCGGCGAGCTGGCCAAACGCCAGGCCAAGCTGGATTACGACAGCACTTGCGTAATGCTTTATACCTCCGGCACCACCGGCACGCCAAAAGGCGTTGTTCTGTCGAACCGCAATGTGATCCAAAGTGCCAAGAATTCGGCTGAGTTTGACCATCTGACGCAGGGCGAAAACATCCTGTCCTATCTGCCAATGGCCTGGGTCGGCGATTTCATCTTTTCGATTGGCCAGGCCTTATGGTGCGGTTTCTGTGTGAACTGCCCGGAAAGCCAGGACACCATGATGACCGACCTGCGGGAGATCGGCCCGACCTATTTCTTTGCGCCGCCCCGGGTGTTCGAAGGCCAGCTGACCAATGTGTTGATCCGGATGGAAGATTCGAGCGCCCTGAAGCGCAAGATGTTCCATCATTTTCTGGCGCATGCGAAAAAAGTTGGCGGCGAGATTTTGGACGGCAGGCCAGTTGGCCTGATGGATCGGCTGAAGTATGCGCTGGGCGATGTGCTGGTTTACGGCCCGCTGAAGGATACGCTGGGTTATGGCCGCATCCGTGTGGGCTATACCGCAGGGGAGGCGATCGGGCCGGAGATCTTTGATTTCTATCGCAGCCTAGGCATCAACCTGAAACAGCTCTACGGCCAGACCGAGGCCACCGTATTCATCACCGTCCAGCCTGATGGTGAGGTGCGGGCCGACACCGTTGGTGTGCCGGCGCCAGAGGTCGAAATCAAGATCGGTGACAATGGCGAGATCTACTACCGTTCGCCTGGCACGTTCGTTGAGTATTTCAACAATCCCGACTCCACCGCCTCTACCAAAGATGCAGAAGGTTGGGTGGCCACCGGTGATGCCGGCTTCTTTGAAGAAGGATCAGGCCACTTGCGGATTATCGACCGCGCCAAGGATGTGGGAAAGATGGCCGATGGGGCGATGTTCGCACCTAAGTACGTTGAAAACAAACTGAAATTCTATCCAGACATCCTGGAGGCGGTCTTGTTCGGCAATGGCCGGGACCGCTGCGTGGCCTTTATCAACATCGATCTCACAGCTGTTGGCAACTGGGCGGAGCGCAACAATATTGCCTATGCCTCCTATCAGGAGCTGGCAGGCCACCCGCAGGTGCTGGAGTCGATCCGGTCGCATGTGACGGCAGTGAACCAGTCAGTTGCAGAGGATGAAATGCTGTCTGGATGCCAGGTGCATCGCTTTGTGGTGCTGCACAAGGAATTGGATGCTGATGACGGGGAAATGACCCGTACCCGCAAGGTGCGCCGCCGCATTGTGGAGGAGAAATTCGCCGACATCATCACCGCGCTTTACGACGATTCTGAGCAAATTTCGACGACAACCGAAGTGACCTATGAGGATGGCCGTAAGGGCTCTATCAGTGCCACGCTGACAATTGTCGACGCGGAGGTTAAGCCGGGTGCGATTCACAAGGTGGCCGCGGAATGAGGCACCTGTCGCTGGAGCGAGATCTGCCCCGGGCCGGACTGGCCGGTGAGCTTTCAGATCAGGTCGGGGTTCAGGCCGGGGTTGAAAGCCGTGTTGACCACCTGCTGAATTTTGAACGGGGCGCTGAACCCGTGTGTCTGCTCGATAATCGAGGTCAGACTCTCGGATTGGCTGAGGCCCATCTGTTTGCATTCAAGCGCCATCTTCAGAAGGCAGGAGTGCTCAAGTTCGCCAAACATTGTTTTGGTCTCCTTACTGCTCGTTTTGAACAAGTATCGCTAGGAAAGCTTAAAATTTCTATGCGGCAAAAATATGGAAGCGGTTGTTATGCTTGATAATTCCTTAAGCTATGTCACAGACGACGGCCGCACCATCGGCGGCGTGGTGATGGAGATGAAGAACATCACCCTGCGGTTTGGCGGCGTGGTGGCGATCCAGGGTATTTCTTTTGACATCCGCGAGGGTGAGATCCGCGCCATTATTGGTCCCAACGGGGCCGGCAAATCCTCGATGCTGAATGTGATCTCGGGCTTTTATGTGCCGCAGGAAGGCGAGGTGCTGTTTCACGGCAAAAAGCGCCCGCCAATGCGCCCGTATGAGGTGGCGCGCCAGGGCATCGCACGCACCTTTCAGAATATCGCATTGTTCGAAGGCATGAGCGTTCTGGACAACGTCATGACCGGGCGGCTCAACCATATGAAAACAGGTCTGTTTTCGCAGGCTTTGTGGAAGGGAAAGGCGGAGAAGGAAGAAACGGAGAACCGCGAATTTGTAGAGCGGATCATCGACTTTCTGGAGATCCAGCACATCCGCAAGACCCCGGTATCCCGGCTGCCCTATGGCCTGAAGAAACGGGTCGAACTGGCCCGTGCGCTGGCGGCCGAACCCAAGCTCTTGCTGCTGGATGAGCCGATGGCCGGCATGAACGTCGAAGAAAAAGAGGACATGTCCCGCTTCATCCTGGATGTGAATGATGAATTCGGCACCACCATCGCCCTGATTGAGCACGACATGGGTGTTGTCATGGATCTTTCTGACCGGGTCGTGGTGATGGACTACGGAAAGAAGATCGGCGACGGAACGCCGGACGAAGTGCGCAACAATCAGGCTGTGATCGACGCCTACCTGGGGGTCAGCCATGACTGAGCCGCAGTACAGCAGAGCCAGCCGACGCAGGAGTGACGTCCGTCCATCCGCTGTGCACCCGCTGTGCACCGCCGCAGTGCAGAAATCAGAGGAGCGCCTCTAATGCCCGAACAACTCATCTTTGCGATGGAAGTAACGCTGAACGGTCTGATGGCGGGCGTGCTTTATGCATTGGTCGCGCTGGGGTTTGTCCTGATCTACAAAGCCTCAGGCATCTTCAACTACGCACAGGGCGTGATGGCGCTGTTTGCGGCCATGACACTGGTCGGCATCATGCAGGGACAAGTGCCTTTTGCGCATCTGATCAATGCGGTGTTCGGCGGTCATATCACCCACTTCGGCTGGAATGTTCCGGGTGTCGTGGCGATTGGGCTGACGGTGGCGGTGATGGTTCTGCTGGCCTGGCTGGTGCAGGTTCTGGTGATGAAACATCTGGTGGGCCAGGAGCCGATCATTCTGTTTATGGCCACCATTGGCCTCGCTTATTTCCTGGAAGGCGTGGCCGATCTGATGTGGGGGTCCGAGATTAAGACCCTGGATGTGGGCCTGCCGCAGGGCATCAACCTGTGGATTGACGAGACCACCTACAACATCTTCGGCTACGGCTTCTTTATCGACAATCTGGATATTGTGGCGACGGTGATTGCAGCGCTGTTGGTGGCGGGGCTGGTCTGCTTTGCCCAATACACCAAACAAGGCCGGGCAATGCGCGCGGTGGCGGATGACCATCAGGCGGCGCTGTCGGTGGGCATTTCGCTGAACTTCATCTGGGTGCTGGTGTGGTCGGTGGCCGGGTTCGTGGCGCTGGTTGCGGGCATCGTCTGGGGCACCAAATCTGGCGTGCAGTTCTCGCTGTCGCTGATCGCGCTGAAAGCGCTGCCGGTTCTGATGCTGGGCGGATTTACCTCGATCCCCGGCGCCATTGTCGGCGGGCTGATCATCGGTGTGGGCGAGAAACTGTTCGAATTTGCCATCGGCCCGCTGGTCGGCGGCGCGACTGAGAACTGGTTTGCCTATGTGCTGGCGCTGATCTTCTTGGTGTTCCGTCCGCAGGGCCTGTTCGGGGAGAAAATCATTGAACGGGTCTGAGATTCATATGATCGCCGGACGGTCTGTTCAGCCCTCGAGCTTGCGAAAGGCCGCAATGACGATGGCGGCAAAGATGCAGGTGACCAGTGTGAAAGCGATGGTGAGGTCTCCGATCAACTGCCCGGCAAGGAAGGTCAAAAGACCTGCTGCGCAAAGGCCGATCATCATCAGGCCCCATGGGCCCGGCGCCGCATTGGAAGCCCTGCGCGGCGGTTGTTCGAACTCGAACGGCGGCAGCACGGTTGCGTCCTCAATCGACTCGAGCAGTCGGCCCTTGCTTTCGGCGTATTCAGACGCCGAAATTTCACCTTTCTCCCGGGCAGCTTCCAGCCGCCGGACTTCCTCCAGAATTGCGGTCATTCGTTCCACTCACTTTACCCAGGCACAGGGTGGCAAAAAGAAATGGGCAAAATGTGTCCAAATCCGAATTTCTGCCAAATTGGTTAACGGCGGAGGCGGGGCATGAGAAAGGCAATTGCCATCATCAACATGATTGCCTTGGCGGGGTTCTGGTCCTTTGGCTTTCTTGCGCTGACGGCAGAAGGCTATTCGCAAGAACAGCTTGTGACCGCAGCCCAGCTGGCGGCATCGGGGATGATCACCGGCATCTTTACCTATCTGCGGCTGGTCCGCAGCAGCGAGCAGAGCGGCTATGCCAGGCCCTCAGCACGGAGGACACGTCAGCAGCGTGATGCGGCGCAGGCCCAATGGGGGCAAATCGTATGACTGCCACTGGAACAATCAGAACAAGCGCCCGCTCAGGGAGCCGTTTGCAGAAGAGAGGGAGCATCTGAGACATGTTCTACCGTGAAGCCGGGGATTTCAAAGTCTCCTATGTCGATGACAGCCAGACCTTTCCGATCAAATTCGACCGCTATCGCTACTACGTGGTGCTGGCAGTTGCCTTCGGGCTGATCCCGTTCTTGATTAACGATTACTGGGCCAATGCGATCCTGCTGCCGTTCCTGATCTATTCGATTGCGGCGATCGGGCTCAACATCCTGGTCGGCTATTGCGGGCAGGTTTCCCTGGGCACCGGCGGGTTCATGGCTGTGGGCGCCTATGCCTGCTACAAATTGATGACCGCCTTTCCCGAGGTCAGCATGTTCATCCACGTGCTGCTGGCGGGCGGGATCACCGCCGGCGTCTGTGTGCTGTTCGGTCTGCCGTCCCTGCGCATCAAAGGGTTCTATCTGGCGGTGGCAACCTTGGCGGCGCAGTTCTTTCTGGTGTGGCTGTTCAACCGTGTGCCGTGGTTCTACAACTACTCCGCTTCGGGGCAGATCAATGCGCCGGAGCGCGACACTTTTGGCATCGTTATCACCGGTCCCAATGCATCTGCCTGGGCCACCTATCTGTTTTGCCTGGTTTTCCTGGCATTTTGCGCGCTGGTTGCCCGCAACCTGACCCGCGGCACGGTCGGGCGCAGCTGGATGGCGATCCGCGACATGGATATCGCCGCCGAGATTATCGGGGTGAACCCGCTGAAGGCCAAACTGACTGCCTTTGCCGTATCTGGTTTCTTTATCGGTATTTCCGGTGCGCTGTTCTTTGCGGTGTATCTGGGGGCGGTCGAGGTCGGCGAGGCCTTTGGCATCACCAAGTCGTTCCTGGTGTTGTTCATGGTGATCATTGGCGGGCTGGGTTCGATTTTCGGCTCCTTCGCAGGGGCGGCCTTTTTGGTGCTGCTGCCGGTGGTGCTGAAGGTGGTTGGCGTGGATCTGCTGGGCTGGCCCACTGATATCGTGGCGCATTTCCAGCTGGTGATCGTGGGCGCGCTGATCATCGTCTTCCTGATCGCAGAGCCGCACGGCATAGCGCAGCTGTGGCGCGTGGCCAAGGAGAAGCTGAGACTGTGGCCCTTTCCGCATTGATGCGGGTACGGCTGAAAAAACTGCGGGGAGAAAAACAAGACGAGCCCCCGCATCTTGCGAACATCGGACAAAACCAAGGGAGGAAATAGCCGATGAAAATGAAACTGACCACTCTGGCGCTGAGCGCCGTGATGGCTGCAGGTCCGGCGATGGCGGACCTGGTGTTCCCCTCGCTGAGCTATCGGACCGGGCCTTATGCCGCCGGAGGCATTCCCTTTGCGGATGGCTATGCAGACTACTTCACTCTGCTAAACGAACGGGATGGCGGCATCGGCGGTGTCAAAGCCAATGTGATAGAATGCGAGACCGGCTATAACACCGAAAAAGGTGTGGAATGCTATGAATCCACCAAGGGGCAGGGGGCACTGATCTATCAGCCGTTGTCCACAGGCATCACCTATCAGCTGATCCCCAAAGTGACCGCAGACGGAATTCCGCTTCACACCATGGGCTATGGCCGGACCTCGGCTGCCAATGGCGAGGTGTTCAGCCATGTGTTCAATTACCCGGCGAACTACTGGAACGGCGCATCGGGTGTGGTGAACTACCTTCTGCAGGAAAACGGTGGAGACCTGAACGGCAAAAAAATCTCGCTGATCTATCACAACTCGGCTTACGGCAAGGAGCCGATCCGCACCTTGGAGGAGCTGTCCAAGAAGCACGGGTTTGAGCTGACGGCTTTGCCGGTAGACCACCCAGGTCAGGAGCAAAAGTCCCAATGGCTGCAAATCCGCCGCGATCGCCCGGATTTTGTTGTGATGTGGGGCTGGGGCGTGATGAACCAGGTGGCGATCCAGGAGGCTGCCAATATCCGCTTTCCGATGGAGAATTTCATTGGCGTCTGGTGGTCCGGTGCCGAGCATGACGTGATGCCTGCGGGCGACAAGGCTAATGGCTATAAATCAGTGACTTTCCACAACGTCGGTCGCGACTTCCCGGTGTTTGACGACATCCAGGCACACGTGGTCGACAAGGGCCTGGCCGCAGGTTCAGGCGATCAGATCGGCAATGTGCTGTATAATCGTGGCATGTACGCGGCGATGCTTGCAGCCGAAGCGGTGAAGACCGCCCAGGAAATGCATGGCACAGCCGATATCACCGCTGCGATGATGCGCGACGGCATGGAAGCACTGGTGATTGATCAGACCAAGATGGAAGCGCTGGGCATGCCGAACTTCGGTCCGTCCTTCAACGTCACCTGTGAGAACCATGGCGGCCCTGGTTTGGTAGGGGTGACCCAATGGGATGCCAGCAGCAAGGCCTGGTCGTTGATTTCGGACTTCGGCCCCACGGACACAGAGGTGATCGGCAAGTTGGTCAATGAGGATTCAGGCGCTTACGCGGCCGAAAACAACATCGAGCCGCGCTGCAACTGATGAGCTGAAGCAGCCCTTGAGGGGGCGCAGAGAAACCGGCGCGGCGGGAAATCGCCGCGCCACCGGAACCAGCCGGGCCTGCCCGGACCGCATGAGGACACGCTTTTATGCTGGATGCAGCGAATACCGCCGCCGAACCTGCTGATGTGCAGGCTGAGACCCTGCTGGAGGTCAACAATATCGAGGTGATCTACAATCACGTGATCCTCGTTCTGAAGGGCGTGAGTCTCAATGTGCCCAAAGGCGGCATCACCGCATTGCTGGGTGGCAATGGGGCGGGCAAGACCACGACGCTGAAGGCGATATCGAACCTGCTGCATTCCGAACGCGGCGAGGTCACCAAAGGGTCAATCAAGTACAGGGGCGACCATGTACATGAGCAGGACCCGGCGGAACTGGTGAAAAAGGGCGTCATACAGGTGATGGAAGGCCGCCATTGTTTTGAACATTTGACGGTGGAGGAAAACCTGCTGACCGGCGCCTATACCCGGAGCGATGCCAGTGCCGATATCCAGAAAGATCTGGAGAGGGTCTATCACTACTTCCCGCGTCTGAAAGAGCGCCGCAGATCGCAAGCCGGATACACTTCGGGCGGTGAGCAGCAGATGGTGGCAATGGGCCGCGCGCTGATGTCGCGGCCGGAAACGATCCTGCTGGACGAACCCTCGATGGGGCTGGCGCCGCAGCTGGTGGAGCAGATTTTCGAGATCGTGAAATCGATCAATGAACAGGAAGGCGTGACCTTCCTGCTGGCAGAACAGAATACCAATGTGGCACTGCGCTATGCCCATTACGGATATATTCTGGAATCCGGTCGTGTGGTGATGGACGGACCTGCCGCCGAGCTGCGGGAAAACCCGGATGTGAAGGAATTCTACCTGGGCATGTCGGATGAAGGCCGCAAAAGTTTTCGCGACGTGCGGTCATACCGCCGCCGCAAGCGGTGGTTGAGCTGATGCGGGATGGTGATGTGATGAGCTTTTTTGACACGTTAGAAACCCGCAGCGGAGATGAACGCGCCGCAGACCTGGCCAAGGCGCTGCCAGAGCAGATCGCCCGTGCCCAATCTGCTCCGGGGTATGCCGGACTGTTGGATGGGGTGGAGCCCCGGGCAGTAACTTCGGTTGAAGCGCTGGCCGCGCTGCCCGTGCTGCGCAAGTCGGAACTGAGCCGCGCGCAGGCAGAAAACCCGCCCTTTGGCGGCTTTACCGTTAAGCCCGCGCATGGCTTTGCCCATGTGTTCCAAAGCCCTGGCCCGATCTACGAGCCGGGCGGCGTGGATGGTGATTGGTGGCGGATGGGGCGATTCCTGCACGCCGCGGGGATCGGTCAGGAAGACGTTGTGCAAAACTGCTTCGGCTACCACCTGACGCCAGCTGGTATGATCTTCGAAAACGGTGCGCGCGCTGTGGGAGCAGCAGTGCTGCCTGCCGGCACCGGGCAGACTGAGCTTCAGGTGACGGCCGCACGGGGCGTCGGCGCTACGGCCTACGCAGGGACCCCCGATTACCTGAAGGTGATCCTGGATAAGGCGGACGCGATGGGCGTCGAGCTGGTGATCTCCAAGGCTGCCGTGAGTGGTGGCGCGCTGTTCCCCTCGCTGCGTCAGGAATATGCGGATCGCGGTATTTTTTGCCTGCAATGCTATGCCACTGCGGATCTTGGCAATATCGCCTATGAAAGCCCGGCGATGGCGGGGATGATCGTTGACGAGCACGTCATCGTCGAGATCGTCACCCCGGGGACTGGCACCCCTGTTGGCGCGGGTGAGGTGGGCGAGGTCGTGGTGACCACGCTGAACCCCGATTATCCGCTGATCCGCTTTGCGACCGGTGATTTGTCGGCGGTGATGCCGGGCGTTTCACCCTGTGGCCGGACAAACATGCGGATCAAGGGCTGGATGGGCCGCGCAGATCAGACCACCAAGATCAAGGGCATGTTTGTGCGTCCCGAACAGGTGGCGACGCTGGTGGCGAAACATGACGAGATCGTCAAGGCCCGGGTCATTGCCAGCCGCGACGGAGAGATGGATGCCATGACGGTGCAGATTGAGGCAGTAGGCGGCGATGCCGCGGCTTATGCCAGTTCGGTGGTCGAGGTTCTGAAGCTGAAGGGCAAAATTGAAGTTGTTGCCCCGGATGCGCTGCCCAAGGACGGGCTGGTGATCGAAGATCAGCGTGCCTACGACTGACACACTTGCAAAAACTCGGGGAGCGGGCGCCGGAGATTGGCGCCCGTAGCTTGTCTGGGGGTACAAAGAACTCCGCTGCGCTTTCCGGCTGGAATTTCTGACTGGAATAGTCGAAATAGGGCGGTGAAACTTTTCTGCCGGACCCTGACCGCCGCATATGACTGCTGCACATGACCCAATAGAATACGCGCCGCATGGGAGCCGCCGCGCAGGCAAGGCCGGCGGCACTGCTTTTGCGGTTCTGGCTTGGGCGGTTGCGCTGTCTTGCCTGCTGCCGATGGCGGCTGTGGCGCTGGCGGCGGCGTTTGGCGGAACGGGTACGATCAGCCATCTGGCTGCAACCGTGCTGCCGGCCTATTCGCTGACGACGCTGGCGCTGGTCGCCATGGTAGCGCTTGGCACATTCTCAATAGGAACCGGAGCAGCTTGGCTGGTCACGATGACCCGGTTTCCGGGAGTGCGGCTGCTGGAGGTGGCGCTGGTGCTGCCGCTGGCCTTTCCGGCTTATGTGCTGGCGTATGCCTATACCCATATCCTGGATCATCCCGGCATTGTGCAATCCATTCTGCGCGAGGTGACAGGATGGGGGCCGCGGGACTACTGGTTCCCGGAGATCCGCTCTGCAGGTGGGGCGGCGGCGATGCTGGTGCTGGTGCTGTACCCCTATGTCTACCTGCTGGCGCGGGCCGCCTTTATGCAGCAAAGCGCCGGGGCGTTTCTGGCGGCGCGGGCGTTGGGCAAGAACTCCTGGCAGGCGTTCTGGCTGGTCAGCCTGCCGATGGCGCGGCCTGCGATTGCCTCGGGCGTGCTGCTGGCAGTGATGGAGACCATCGCGGATTTCGGCACGGTGTCTTACTTCGGGGTACAGACATTTGCCACGGGCATCTACACAAGCTGGTTTTCACTAGGCGACCGGGGCGGAGCGGCACAGCTGGCGCTGTGTTTGTTGGGCTTTGCGCTGACGCTTGCGGTGGTGGAGCGGGCAACGCGCGGGCGGGCAAAGTACCATCATGCAGGCAAGCATCACAATCAGATGCCGCCGGCCAGGCTGGGTGGTATCAAAGCAGCGGTTGCGATCTTCTTTTGCGTGGTGCCAGTGGTTCTGGGGTTCCTGCTGCCGGTGGCGGTGCTGTTTGCGATGAGCTTTGAGTCCGAGCAGAACCTGTTCAGCCGCCGCTACATCGATTTCACAACCAATTCGATCACATTGGCAACAGCTGCTGCAGTCCTGACCGTGGCGGCGGCAGTGTGCCTCGGCTTCTATCAGCGGCTGCGGCCAGGCCGGCAGTCCGCCACTGCGGCCTATTTTGCGCGGCTGGGCTATGCGGTGCCGGGTGGGGTGATTGCGGTAGGGCTGATCGTGCCTTTTGCGGCCTTTGACAATGCGCTGGACGCCTGGATGCGGGAGGTCTTTGGTCTCCGCACCGGGCTGCTGGTGACCGGATCGATCTGGCTGCTGGTTGCGGCTTATGGCGTGCGGTTCATGGCGGCTGCATTGGGCGCCTATGAGGGTGGGCAGGCGACGATGCACTCGAATATGGATGCGGCGGCGCGGTCACTGGGGCAGGGCCCGATGGGGATGCTGCGCCGGGTGCATCTGCCGATCCTGACGCCCAGTCTGCTGACAGCGCTGCTGATTGTCTTTGTCGACGTGATGAAGGAGCTGCCCGCGACCCTGATCATGCGACCGTTCAACTTTGATACGCTGGCGGTGCAAGCGCATCGGCTGGCCGCAGACGAGCGCCTGGAGGGCGCCGCGGTGCCTTCGCTGGTGATCATGGCGGTGGGGTTGCTGCCGGTGGTTCTGATCTGCCGCCAGGTGGGGCGGCGGCGGTAGAAGCACCTGGGTTGGAGCGGCTTATGCCGCCCACCAGGTCTCAATATCTTCGCGGGAAATCCGGTCGGCCGGCCCCAATCCCACCAGCACGGTTTCTTCAGCTTCACAGCGCCTGGCCTCCACATGGCGTCCCACGACATGCAGTTCATACGAACCGCCAGTGGTCAGCACGAAGCCTTTCATCCGGTAAAGACCAGTAGGCCGCTCTGCCAGCTTGTCCCCCAGCGCCCGGCGGTCCAGCACGGTGCGGCTGCGGTGCTGCCAGGTGGTGTAGGCGGGGTGGGCGGCAACCGTGCGGCCTTTGGGCAGCGGCACCACATCGAACAGAAGTTCTGCCACCGGCGAGTCGTTGAGCGCCGTGGGCGTGCGGGCGCCCGCCTTGGCCAAAAGCGCCGAAAACTCTGCAGTCAGCTCATCACATTTGGTCGCAATCACCAGATCTGCGGCGCGGATCTGCTGCTCTGCCTGCGGGGCCACCAGCGGGTCGTTCAGCAAGGCCTCGGCGTTTTCTGCATCTACCAGAGAGACGATCCCGCCGTAGCTGAGGCCGCCTTCATTCAGCACCGATTTGGCGATGGCGATCGGGTCCGAAATGCCGCTGGCCTCAATGATAACGTGGTCAGGGCGGTCCGGCCGGTTCAGGATTTCGCGCAAGGCAAAGGAAAGGTCATCGTCCATGGTGCAGCAGACGCAGCCGTTGGTCAGGGCAATCTTGCCGCCTTCGGCGTCCTGGATCAGGGCGTCATCAATGTTGATGGCACCGAAATCGTTCACGATCACAGCAAGCTTCAGCCCGTGACCTTCTGCCAAGAGTCGGTTGATCAAGGTGGTCTTGCCCGCACCAAGATATCCACCGACAATTGTAACCGGCAGCCTGTTCATGACAAAAACGCCTCTTGGGCGCAGTGTGCCTGCAACTGCATGAGTCCACCCCTTCATTCAGATGCGGGGAGCTATAGGGTGCTGATGCCCGAGGGTCTAGTAAAAGAGATGTGTGGCGCTGCTTGGCGTCACAATGCCGCGTGTTATCGCTTTTGAGGTGCGTCGAAGCAAAAAAGGCACGGCCTTTGCCGCGCCTTTCCGCCGATTTTAGCCGGAGATTACTTCCAGCCGACGTCGTTGAAGATCTTCTGGGCCTCGGGCAGATTCTTGGCGACTTCGGACAGATTCACGTCATCCGGCTTGAAATGCCCAAGTGCCGCGATCGACGGCGCAAGGCCGACACCGGACACGGCCGGGTATTCGTCATTGCCAGCCGAAAAATACGCCTGGGCGGAATCGCTGGAGAGGTACTCGAGGAACTTGACCGCGTTCTCCTTGTTCGGAGCGTGCAGGGCCACGCCGCCGCCTGACAGGTTCATATGCGCGCCTTCGGTGTTCTGGGCGGGGAAGAGCCAGCCGATCTGATCACGGTTCTCCGACACGCCCTTGACCTCCTTGCGGATCGAACGGGCGAAGTAATAGCTGTTCGCCACGGCAATATCGCATTCGCCGGAAATGATGCCACGCATCTGGTCCGTGTCGCCGCCCTGCGGGTCACGGGCCATGTTGGCAACCACGCCCTCGGCCCATTCACGTGCCTTTTCCGAGCCATGGTGGGTCACGATCGAGGCCAGCAGGGTCTGGTTGTAGGTGTTCTTGGACGAGCGGATGCAAACCTGGCCCTTGTAGGCGGGATCGGCCAGATCCAGGTAGGTCTGCGGCGGTGTCGCGACCCCGTCCTTGTCATAGAAGATGATGCGCGCGCGCTGGCTGAAGCCGAACCACTGGTTGTCCTCATCCTGCAGGTAGGCCGGAACGCGGGTTTCCAGTACGTCGCTGTTGATGCTTTGCAGGACACCTGCCTCCTTGGCACGGGTCAGGCGTGAAGTATCGACGGTGATCAGAATGTCGGCCGGGGAGTTCTCGCCCTCGGCGTTCATCCGGGCGATGAGCTCATCTGCATTGCCTTCGATCCGGTTGATAGTGATGCCGGTTGCCTGTTCGAAATCCGAGTAAAGCTGCTCATCCGTGTCATAGTGGCGAGAGGAGTAAATGTTCAGCTCACCTTCGGCTGCAGCGGTGGTGGCAATGGCTGCAGTCAGCGCGCCGGCCAGTACGGTTGTGGCTTTCAGCATGGGATGTCCCGTTCTTAGTTAGATCAGTTTTCCGACTGAAAGAGTCAATTAAAGCATCTGGCGACAGATGCAATGAATTTCCGACTGAAACAGTCAGAAGGTCGCACTCTGCTGCTGCTTGGCCAGGCTGGCAGGCCCCTCCCGCCCGTCGCCGGATCTTCGGAAAGATCCGCTCCCGTTGGGCGTGGGGCCCCCCCCCGCGCGGGGGCCCCCCCCACCCCCCCCCCCGGACCGCGCAAAACCCGGGGCCGGGGGGGGGCGCC
>NZ_JBNAFX010000004.1:136082-234014 GCF_049800895.1 Leisingera sp. S232
CCCCCCGGGGCCTTTCTTTGGTCACCCCCCCCCTCGGTGGGGGGGGGCCCCCGCCCGGGGGGGGGCCCCACGCCCAAGGCCGCCAGGTATCGCGAGATACCGCGGGCGCGGGAGTGCCTCGCCTTCCTGCCGCTCGGCCAAACATATCTCCAAACGCAAAAAAACCGCATCGGATGATGCGGTTTTCTGCATGTCGCTGTAGTGGATCTTAGCCCTGACGCGCTTTGAACTTGCGCTGGGTCTTGTTGATCACATACACGCGGCCTTTGCGGCGCACGACCCGGCAATCACGGTGCCGGTTCTTCAGCGAACGGAGCGAGTTCTTGACCTTCATGGTCTCTCTCCTTGTCTGCGGCGCGAACCAGCGCCTGGGTTAGCGGGTGCTTAGGCCGAAGCCGAAGCAGTGAATGAATGGTGGGCGATACAAGGATCGAACTTGTGACCCCTTCGATGTCAACGAAGTGCTCTACCGCTGAGCTAATCGCCCACTCTGGCCTGCGCTGCGTCCTGCCCCTTAGAAGTGAAAGAGGGCGGGGTGCCGCGCCGGTGAGGGGGTCTATAAATAGAGTCGTCCGAGGGTGCAAGAGCTTTTGACCGCAGAAATTTCCGCGATATGCTGTTTCTTGCACCATAAGAACCGGAGCAAGGATGCCTGATACAGCGTTTTCCGTGATTTCGCCGCAGAAACTGGCCTCGGCCGTGGTTTTTGCCTCACCGCACAGCGGCACGGATTATTCCGTTTCCTTTTTGGCGCAATCGATTCTGGGGCAGCAGGAGATCCGCAGCTCTGAAGATGCGTTTGTCGATCAGCTGTTTCAGGCGGCACCGGAATTTGGTGCGCCGCTGCTGAAAGCAGTGAAGCCAAGGGCCTATCTGGACCTCAACCGTTCTCCTGACGAGCTGGACCCGGCCGTGATCGAAGGGGTGCAGAAACGTGGACAGAATCCACGGGTGGCGTCGGGGCTTGGGGTGATTCCGCGGGTGGTGGCCAATGGCCGGGCGATTTACAGCGGTAAGCTGCCTTTGCAAGAGGCGGAACGGAGAATCAGAGCTTGCTGGCAGCCCTATCATCAAGCGCTAAGGGGGTTGTTGGATCAGGCGCACCGGCAATTCGGGCAGGCGATTCTGGTGGATTGCCACTCAATGCCACATGAGGCGGTCGCTTCGATGGCATCACGGGAAGGTAAAAAACCGGAGGTCGTTCTGGGGGACCGGTTCGGGGCGTCTGCAGGCAGCACCGTGGTGGACCGTATCGAGGCGGCTTTTGCCGCGGCCGGTCTGAATGTCGTGCGCAACGCGCCCTTTGCAGGAGCCTATATAGCGCAAACCTATGGCCGTCCGTCGCGGAACCAGCATGCGGTTCAGATCGAGATTGACCGAGCACTTTACATGGATGAAGAAAACATCCGGCCCAATGCGGATTTCAGTGCGGTTCAGCAGCTGTTGCGCCAAGTGATCGCGGAGATCGCGGCGATCGGCTGGGAGGAGCTGCCGCTGGCGGCAGAGTAACTGGCGACCCCAGAGATTCAGCGCAAAGCACGGCCTTTTAGAATCGCGCCATCTCCGAATCTTTTGCGGATGGCGTCAGTGGCGCGTTCAGCCTCTGCCCGTTTGCCGGCTTGTGGGTCCAGCAGGTCGCCGCCGTCATCGGCCTGCGATTCGGGCACCAAGTCCGAAATCCCGCAGCCCAGAAGCCGGTAGGGGCCTTCGCCGCCAACCTGATCCAGCAGGCCGCGCGCTGTGCGGTATATACGATCTGCGATCTGGGTGGGGCTGTGCAGGGTGACACGCCGGGTCAAGGCCGAATGGTCGGCGCGTTTCAGTTTAAGAGTAACCACCCGGCCAGCCAGTTCCCGCGCTTTTGCCCGGTCAGAAACCTTTTCCGCCAATCTCCACAGATGGCCATCCAGCACGTCCTCGCTGGCGGTATCTTCGAAAAAGGTGGTTTCATTGGAGATGGACTTGATCGGGGCATTTGCCGAAACCCGGCGGCGGTCCTGGCCGCGGGCGAGATGCCAAAGCCGGTCGCCCATGGAACCGAAACGGCTGTGCAGGGCCTCGCGGTCCCAACGCAGAAGGTCCGAGAACGTGCGGATGCCGGCCTTGTCGAGGCTGACCTGGGCTGCAGGGCCGATGCCCCAGATCAGCCGTACAGGCTTGTCTTGCAGGAAATTCGCTGTTTCGGCCTTGCCAATGACTGAAAATCCGCGCGGCTTGTCGAGGTCGGACGCGACTTTTGCCAAAAACTTGTTGTGCGAAAGGCCTATGGAACCGGTGACGCCCAGCTCATCCTTCATCCGTCTGACCAATCGCGCCAGCATGACAGCAGGCGGAGCACCATGCAGTTTTTCGGTGCCGCTGAGGTCCATAAAGGCTTCGTCCAGAGACAGCGGTTCCACTTCCGGGGTCAGCTGGTTCATCATCTTGCGGATTTCCCGGCTGACTTCGACGTAGACATTCATCCTGGGCTTGATCACCACTGCGTCCGGGCACAATTTCAGCGCCTGGAACATTGGCATGGCGGATCGTACCCCGCGAATTCGGGCAATATAGCAGGCAGTAGACACCACCCCGCGTTTGCCGCCGCCGATGATCACCGGTTTGCTGGCCAATTCCGGATTGTCGCGTTTCTCGACACTGGCATAGAAGGCATCGCAATCCATATGAGCGATAGTGAGTGAGAACAGCTCTTCATGCGCCTTGATCCGCGGGCTGCCGCAATTGGGGCAGCGCCGGGCGGCGGGAATTTGGCTCAGGCAATCTCGGCAGAGGGCATGCATATGCGGCGGGTTCGGTTTTGCTGGCTGAGCAAGCTTAGCTTGCGGCTGAGATCTTGTCTTTAGCGCGGTTACTGGCCAAGTGACAGTGTATGACATCAACAGATGAAGATTTCGCTGGCGCGAAGCTGGCTGTATTCCTGGGGCAGGATTTGCTTGTCATCCAGCGGGATGACAAGCCGGATATTCCCTATCCCGGGCATTGGGATCTGCCTGGCGGCGGCCGTGAGGCAGGCGAAAGCCCGGTGGCCTGCGCGTTGCGGGAAACCCGGGAAGAAGTGGGTCTGGTGCTGCCGCAGGAGCTGCTGATCTGGTCGCGGGCCTATCAGCTGCCGCATGGGCGGGTCTGGTTTTTTGCCGCGCATCTGCCCGCTGCGGCATCTGGCTGCATCCGGTTCGGCAATGAAGGGCAGGGCTGGGCTTTGATGGCGCCAGACGCCTATTGCGCACATCCTTTGGCGGTGCCACATTTTGCGCAACAGCTGGTGGAGTATTTGGCCGCAAAGCGGACCTGATCAGAGTGTTCGGCAGGGCTGAAAAGAAAGATCCCCCGCTGGAATGCGGGGGAAGGTGACGGGTCTCAGGAAGAAAAGCCCGTCAGGGGAGTGTCTCGAACATAGAATCGCGCATGGATAGCTGTTTCGCAAAGAGTGCAGTTCCAAGTGGAGCGGTGTCCTGATCCTGTGTGCTTTTTGTGGCACAGGACATTTTGGCGCAGAAGCGCAGTGCAAAAGCGGTTTCGTAAGCGAAAAGAGTGGCTTGACGTTGCGTCATTTCGTTAATGTGACAGAAAAGAGCGACAAATGATGCATTTGCCGCGTTCCAATTTTCTGCCTAATTTTTGGGCAATCTGATTTGGGCAGCTGGTGAACTGGGGTGTGCAGACTGAAACGGCAGGTTGGGTCAGTGCGCAGGATCGTTACGTTTTTACGCTTGCGAGCTCAGCCAGGATGGCTTCTGCCGCGGCGCGGGGACTGTCCGCCTTCCAGATCGGTCGGCCCACAACGATGTGGTCGGCGCCGTCCGAGATGGCACTGGCCGGGGTCGCAACACGCTTTTGATCGCCAAGCTCGGCACCGGCCGGACGCACGCCGGGGGTGACGATCAGCTTGCCTTCGGCCTCGGGCAGAGCGCGGATCAATGCGGCCTCCTGTGGGCTGGCGATGACACCGTCGGCCCCAGCAGCGAAAGCATTGCCCGCACGTTCCAGAACCAGATCCTGCACTGCACCCGCCTTGACCAGTGCGCCGTCCAGGTCCTGGCGGTCGAGTGAGGTGAGAATGGTGACGGCGAGGATCTTGAGGTCTTTGCCTGCGGCCCCTTCCTTGGCGGCGCGTACCACGTAAGGGTCGCCGTGCACGGTCAGAAAATCGAGGTCGAACTGCGCCAGCCCGCGCACTGCGTTTTCCACGGTCGCGCCGATGTCAAAGAGCTTCATGTCCAGGAAGATGCGCTTGCCGTGCTCCTGCTTGAGCTCATTGGCCAGGGCAAGCCCGCCGCCGGTCAGCATACCCAGACCGATCTTGTAAAAGGACACCGCATCGCCCAGCTGCTCAGCAAGCTTGAGGCCTGCGAGCGCATTGGGAACATCCATGGCAACAATCAGACGGTCGTCGGCGCGCGTGGCTTGGGTCATGGCGTGGTCCTTGTGGCGGGGGTGATATGAAACTGGCGTTTCATACGCAGGGTTGGCCGGTTCGGCAAGGTGCGGCAAGAGAAAGGCTCCCGCATCTGAAGAGGCCCTGCCGGGCCGATTGCAGATTTTGGGCCCGGCGCCGCGCGGGCGCGCGGCGCGGCTGCGTTTGAAGCTGCTGTTAGGCCAAGTTGACGCAAGTCAGTGAAATGCTCATCTTTTTGGTGTTCAATGATCTTGAAGCGGAGGCTTTGCTTCCCACATTGAGATGTGAGGCCCGGACCGGGGCGTGCCGCCAAGCGGGCGCTGCCAAACCAAGGGGCGCTTGAAAAAGGAGAGCAAGATGGACTTGAACAAGTTCACGGAGCGTGCACGGGGATTCGTGCAGGCGGCGCAAACCATTGCGATGCGCGAGGGGCACCAGCGACTGGTGCCGGAACATATTCTGAAGGCATTGATGGATGACGACCAGGGGCTGGCGAGCAACCTGATCACACGTGCGGGTGGTGTGCCTGCGCGTGTGGTTGAGAGTGTTGAAGCGGCAGTTGCCAAACAGCCGAAGGTCAGCGGCGATGCAGCCCAGATCTATCTGGACGGTCAGACCGCCAAGGTCATGGATGAGGCCGCCAAGATTGCCACAAAGGCAGGCGACAGCTTTGTGCCGGTTGAGCGGCTTCTGATGGCACTGTGCATGGTGAAATCCAAGGCGAAGGATGCGTTGGAGGCTGGCGCCGTCACGGCGCAGAAGCTGAATGAAGCCATCAATGACATTCGCAAGGGGCGCACAGCTGATTCCGCGACCGCTGAAGAAGGCTATGATGCGTTGAAGAAATACGCCCGGGATCTGACCGAGGCGGCGCGTGAAGGCAAGATTGACCCGATCATCGGCCGGGATGAGGAAATCCGCCGCTCAATGCAGGTGCTGAGCCGCCGGACCAAGAACAACCCGGTTCTGATCGGCGAGCCGGGGGTCGGTAAGACCGCGATTGCCGAGGGTATGGCACTGCGCATTCTCAATGGCGATGTGCCAGAGTCTTTGCGCGATAAGCAGCTGTTGTCGCTGGACATGGGCGCGCTGATTGCCGGTGCGAAGTACCGTGGCGAGTTCGAAGAACGGCTCAAGGCGGTTCTCACAGAGGTCACAGAGGCTGCGGGCGAAATCATTCTGTTCATTGACGAGATGCACACGCTGGTGGGAGCCGGTAAGTCTGATGGTGCGATGGACGCGGCCAATCTGATAAAACCGGCGCTGGCGCGCGGTGAGCTGCATTGCGTCGGGGCCACCACGCTGGATGAATACCGCAAGTATGTGGAGAAGGACGCCGCTCTTGCGCGCCGGTTTCAGCCTGTGATGGTGACCGAACCGACAGTTGAGGACACGGTTTCGATCCTGCGTGGCATCAAGGAGAAATACGAGCTGCACCACGGGGTGCGGATTGCTGACGCTGCACTGGTTTCGGCGGCGACATTGTCGAACCGCTATATCACCGACCGGTTCCTGCCGGACAAGGCGATCGACCTGATGGACGAGGCCGCCAGCCGATTGCGGATGCAGGTGGACAGCAAACCGGAGACGCTGGATGCGCTGGACCGGCAGATCCTGCAGATGCAGATCGAGGAAGAGGCGCTGAAGCTGGAGGATGACACGGCGTCCAAGGACCGGCTGGAAAAGCTGCAAAAGGAACTGTCGGATCTGCAGGAACAGTCTGCAGAGATGACCGCTCAGTGGCAGTCGGAACGGGACAAGCTGGCTTCGGCTCGCGACCTGAAGGAACAGCTGGACCGCGCCCGTGCTGATCTGGAGATCGCCAAGCGTGAAGGCAACCTGGCCCGCGCAGGGGAGCTGTCTTATGGCGTGATCCCCGATCTGGAGAAGCAGCTGGTGGATGCCGAAGGCCGCGAGGAAAAGGGTCTGATGGTGGAAGAGGCCGTGCGCCCTGCGCAGATCGCTGAGGTGGTGGAGCGCTGGACCGGTATCCCAACCACCAAGATGCTGGAGGGCGAACGCGAGAAGCTCTTGCGGATGGAAGATGAGTTGCACCGCCGGGTGATCGGTCAGAATGCGGCCGTTACCGCTGTGGCCAATGCGGTGCGCCGGGCACGTGCGGGTCTGAATGACGAGAACCGGCCGCTGGGCTCCTTTCTGTTTCTGGGGCCGACTGGTGTGGGCAAAACCGAACTCACCAAGGCGGTCGCGGGCTTCCTGTTCGATGATGAGCACGCGATGGTGCGCATTGATATGTCAGAGTTCATGGAGAAGCATTCGGTCGCCCGGCTGATCGGTGCGCCGCCGGGCTATGTCGGTTATGATGAGGGCGGGGTGCTGACCGAGGCCGTGCGCCGCAGGCCCTATCAGGTGGTGCTGTTCGACGAGGTCGAAAAGGCACACCCGGATGTGTTCAACGTCCTGTTGCAGGTTCTGGACGACGGCATGCTGACCGATGGCCAGGGCCGCACTGTGGATTTCAAGCAGACGCTGATCATTCTGACCTCGAACCTTGGCGCTCAGGCTCTGAGCCAGCTGCCCGAAGGCGCCGATGCCGCGGATGCGCGGCGTGATGTGATGGATGCGGTCAAGGCGCATTTCCGGCCTGAATTCCTGAACCGTCTGGATGAGACCATCATCTTTGACCGTCTGGCGCGCGCTGACATGGACGGTATCGTCGAGATCCAGCTGGCGCGGCTGCTGAAACGGCTGGCGGGGCGTAAGATTGCGTTGGAGCTGGATGAGACAGCTAAGACCTGGCTTGCGGATGAAGGTTATGACCCGGTGTTCGGGGCCCGCCCGTTGAAGCGGGTGATCCAACGCGCCTTGCAGAACCCTCTCGCGGAAGCCCTGCTGGGCGGTGAGATCAAGGATGGCGACACCGTTCCGGTCTCGGGCGGCAGCGATGGGCTGATCATTGGTGAGCGGCTTGGCACGTCAGACCGGCCCAAGCCCGACGACGCAGTCGTGCACTAAATGCCAAAGGTCGTGCACTAAGTGCCAAAGAAAGAGGAAGGCCCGCCAAGGAAGGCGGGCTTTTCAGCCCGAAGTTATCGAGTGCGCAAACATCCTTGATGCGTGCCAATCGGAATTCTTGTGTTTCCAAGAGGTCGGCGCATCGTTCTGTGAGGCGGGCAGTGTGTGCGAGCAAGGCGTCTCTTGGACCGCTGAGAGCCCTGCGGATTTCCGTGGTTGACTGGACGGGCGGTTCACAAGCGATGTCCTGCTGTACCCAAATCGTCAGACCCGCTGCTGGGCTGTTTGGGCCTGGAAACGGGAAGAGATCCCGCATTGTTTTGCTCGGACCCTCAAGGAGGGAAGAGCAGCATATTCAGAATATGGCAGGGCTGCCGGTGTTTCTCCCGCCTGTTTCTAGGCAGGGAAAAACATCTTGCTGATATGGCAGCCACAGGCGTCCGGTCAGCTGGGTTGCTCTGGAAAGGCGGAGGCGAAAGCCGGGAGGGCGGCGCAAGCCGTTTCGACTGCGCAGATTCTGGGCAAGTCAGAGAAATCGGCCTCCCAGCGGCGGGCATTGTAAAGCTGCGGCATCAGGCAGATGTCGGCGAGGCCCGGCGTGCTGCCAGTGCAAAAGGGGGCTTGGGGGACGTTCTCGAGAAGCGCCTCGAAGGCTTCCAGACCAGGGCGGATGAAATGCTGCATCCAGGCTTGTGGCATGTCTTTCGCGCCGCCGCTCAGGGAGGTGGCGTGTTTGGCGACCTGGAGATTGCAGACCGGATGCACGTCCACCGCCACCGACTGTGCCAAAGCGCGCGCCATGGCGCGCTTGGACGGATCTTCGGGAAGGAAGCCAAGGTGTCTGGTTTCGTTCAGGTAATCCAGAATGGCCAGCGACTGGGTCAGGCGCAGGCCGTCGATTTCCAACACTGGAACAAGGCCTTGCGGGTTCCGGGCCAGATGCGCCGGGGTCTTGTGTTCGCCCATGACCAGATCAACCGGGACCGAAATATATGCGATCCCGGCCAGGTTCAGCGCGATGCGCAGGCGGTAGCTGGCCGATGAACGCCAATAGTCATAAAGAATTGTGCGGCCCATCAGTATTCTCCCGTGCTGAGAAGGCAGCCCGCCGGGCTGCCCTGACGCCTGAAGCAATCAGGCCTTTTTCAACTCCTTGGCGTGCAGCCAATCGGCATGTTTTGGAGCCTTCTTGGTCCTGGACCATTCTTCCAGCATTTCCCATTTCACCGTGTCCAGCTTTTGCAGCAACGCCTCTTCCTTTGGGTCGGGGCAGGCCAGTTCCACCCGGTGGCCGTTCGGGTCGAAGAAGTAGATCGAGTGGAAGATCGAATGGTCGGTGACACCCAGCACCTCGACGCCATTGGCCTCTAGATGCTCTTTGAACTGGATCAGGGTCTCGCGGTCCTTCACTTTGAAAGCAATGTGCTGCACCCAAACAGGTGTATTGCGGTCACGATCCATCTCCGGTTTGGTCGGCAGCTCAAAAAATGCCAGCACGTTGCCATTCCCTGCGTCCAAAAAGATATGCATGTAGGGATCAGGTTCATGTGTCGACGGCACCTGATCCTCGGCAATTGCCAGGACAAAGTCCATCTTCAGCATCTTGTTGTACCACTCGACTGTCTCTTTGGCGTCCTTGCAGCGGTAGGCGACGTGGTGGATCTGTTCTATCTTCAAGCGGTATCCTCCCCAGGTTTCAGCGCGGCTGCGGCCAGCGCCTGTTTCAGGACCGCGCGTTTTCCGATGTGGTTGGCCAGTACCAGCACAAGGCGTGCGTTCAGCGCATCACTTTCAGCTTTGCTAAGACCTTCATGTGCGGCCAGAAGATCGGCGTAGAAATCATCGGCGCCATTGATGTTCGGGGTCAGGATCAGCTGGTCTTTGGTCATCTTGATCACTCCTTGCCGATGGTCCGGCGGATTGCCTGCCGGAACTGGTTTTCGTCAAAGCTGGGGCGTCGGGCCGCGACATGCTGGTCCGGGCGGATCAGGTAGACGCCGCTTTCATGCTTGCCCAGGTAACGTTCCTTCAGCGCCAAGGTCTTGTCGTCCTTTACCGACAATGCCAGACGGGTGACTTTGATGCCGGCTTCCTCGATTTCATCGGGCGCGTCGGCGTCGATGGTCAGCAGCACGAACTTGCCGCCCAACCGGTCCAACAGGAACCCATCGCCCAGCGGTGCATCAGGGCAGGAAGACCCGGGGCGGGTCCGTTCTGGCCCGTCCAAAGCATCAGCTGAGTTCAGTGGAGATCCATCATAGGTGCAAGGCACTGACAGCCGACCGGAGTTCACCAGGGGGCGGGCGAATTCATACTGTTCGGACAAGTCCAGAACCGCATCGCGCAGAACCCGGCTCATTTCCGACTTGGGCGTGATGAAATCGGTGGAGCGGGAAGAATTCAGAATGTTCTCATCGGCGCCGTGAATACGCTCCGCATTGTAGCTGTCGAGCAGGCTTTCCGGTGCCTTGCCGTCGATCACCAGCTGCAGCTTCCAGCAGAGATTGTCGGTGTCCTGCACGCCGGAGTTTGCACCACGGGCGCCGAAGGGCGAAACCTGATGCGCTGCGTCGCCTGCAAACAGTACCCGGCCATGGCGGAACTGCTCCATCCGGCGGCATTGGAAGGTATAGATCGAGACCCATTCCAGCTCGAACTTCACATCCTCGCCCAACATCGCCTGCAGCCGCGGGATCACGTTTTCGGGCCGCTTCTCGCGCTCTTTGTCGATGTCCCAGCCCAGCTGCAGGTCAATACGCCAAACCCCATCGGGCTGTTTGTGCAGCAGTGCCGACTGGCCCTTGTTGAACGGCGGATCGAACCAGAACCAGCGTTCAGTCGGGAAATCCGCCTCCATGACCACGTCAGCGATCAGGAAGTTGTCTTCAAACACCCGGCCGACGAAATCCAGCCCCAGCATCTGCCGGGTGGGGGAGCCGGCACCGTCACAGGCAATCAGCCAGTCGGCTTCCAGATTGTAGGAGCCTTCGGGCGTGTCAACTTCCAGCGTCACATGGCCGGGATGGGTGCCGATGGCCGAGACCTTGTTACGGCCACGGATTTCGATCGGTGCGCCCTGCTCCTGCAACTCGCGGACCCGGTTCACAAGATACTCTTCAAAATAATACTGTTGCAGATTGATAAATGCGGGGCGTTTGTGGCCGTCTTCGGACAGCAGGTTGAAGTCATAGACCTGACGGTCGTCAAAGAAGACCTTGCCAACGTTCCACTGCACACCTTTGTCCACCATCGGCTGGCAGCAGCCGAGCCGGTCGAGGATTTCCAAGGGGCGCTTGGCAAAGCAGATCGCACGGGAGCCAAAGCTCACCTTGTCATTGTCGTCCAGTACCACCACTTCGGTGCCTTGGCTCGCCAGGTCGATAGCAGCCGCCAGACCGATGGGACCGGCTCCGATCACCACCACCTTGCGGCGCACAGGCGCCGCGGCATCCTGATCCGCATGGCGTGCATAGGGGTACAACGGGACTTCAAAGATCTTGTTCATCAGGTCTCCTCCCAAATTCCGGGTGCCCGCAGGCACAGCTTCACCATTTCCCGGCATGGGCGCGCCGAGAGGATGGTCTAGCGTCTCACAGGTTCTGCTGGGGCGACACGATCTGGATCAAACCGCCCCGGATGCAAATTTGCCAAGGCTCCGCCCTTTCGGCTCTGAAACTGTTCCCCGGACAGTTCCCAAGACGGGCCTCAGCCCTGCAGGGCGTCCCACATCTCCAGATCGCGCTGGGCAGTCCAGATGCGGGGGTGTGCTATGCCGCGTGCTTCGTCATAGGCGCGGGCGACATTGAAAGGCAGGCAGTGTTCGTAGATTGCGTAGTCCGCAAATTTGGGGTCGCATTCCGCGCGTACCGCGTCCCAGGCCTCTTTCAGCGAGCCGCCGCGCGCGGCGATGCGCTGAACCGGGCGGTAGCTGCTCTCGACGAAGTCTCGGGTGTTTTCAATGGCGGCATTGACCATCTCCTTGCCCACCAGCGCATCGCCGCGGCCAGGTGCAATCGCGTCCACGTCATAGGCCTTGATGTTGTCGAGGGTCTGGCCCCAATCGGCGAAATGGCCGTCTCCGCAATAGCAGGCCGAGTGGTATTCGACGATGTCACCGGTGAACATAACGTTCTGGTCGGGCACATGGATCACCGCATCGCCCGCAGTATGGGCGCGGCCGATCTGCTTGATGTCAACCCGGCGGCTGCCCAGGAAAACGGTCATCTGATCGGTGAAAGTTGTGGTGGGATAGGTGAGGCCGGGAATGCTTTCATGGCCTTCAAACAGCCGCGGGAAACGCTGGAATTCGCTGTCCCAGTCTTCCTGTCCGCGCTCCAGCACCATGTTGTAGGCGGCATTCGACATGATCACCTGCTGCGCGCCGAACGCACTGGCGCCCAGAACCCGTACCGCGTGATAGTGGGTCAACACCACATGAGTGATCGGCTTGTCTGTCACCGACCGCACGCATTCGATCACCTTATTCGCCAGCCGTGGGGTGGCCTGCGCTTCGACAATCATCACAGAGTCATCGCCGATGATGACGCCGGAGTTCGGATCGCCCTCGGCGGTGAACGCAAAAAGTCCCTCGCCGATCTCGTCGAAGGTGGTCTTCTTTTCCGTCAAGTCCCCTTGGGACGCGAATGCTTTGGCCATGTGCCTGTCCTTTCAGCGGTGCGCCGGAGGAGGGTATGGGAGCCTCCGGCGGGAGTATTTTGGGTAAGATGAAAAGCGGAGCTTATCTCTTGAACGGGTCGTCCAGCGCGGGGCGGACGGTGCCGGTGCAATCACCAAATCCGATGATATAGCCATCGCCCTTGGCCGCGCCTTTCAGGGTCAGTGTGTCGCCGTCGGCGATGAAAGAGCGTTCTTCGCCGGTTGCCAGCGTCAGCGGCTCTTTGCCGCCCCAGCTGAGTTCCAAGAGCGAGCCGCGGCTTTCCTTCACGGAGCCGGAAATGGTGCCGGAACCCAGCAGGTCGCCCGCATTCATCGGGCAGCCTGAGGTCGCGTGATGCGCCAGCTGCTGCGCTGCGGAGTAGTACATTTCCTTGTAGTTCGTCCGCGCGATTGTGGTCGCGTCCTTGCCATCCGGCGCCATGGTGACTTCGAGGTCGATGTCATAGAGCATCGGCCCGCAATCCCGCAGATGCTCTAGCAGTTCCACTTCGCGCTCCGGCGTGGCACAGCGGAAAGGCGCCAGCGCCAGTTTGGTGACGATCCAGGGGCTGATCGAAGTGGCGGTGGCTTTGGCCTGGAAGGGACCCAGCGGCTGGTATTCCCAGGCCTGGATGTCGCGTGCCGACCAGTCGTTCAGCAGTACATAGCCAAAGATGTTGTCATCGGCTTCCTGCACTGTGATGGGTCCATCGGAGGGCGTGCCGACGATTGCGCCAACCTCCAGCTCGATATCAAACCGGGCACAGGGCGCCCACCTAGGCTGGTCATCATTCGGGCCTTTCAATTGCCCCCAGGGGCGGCGCACATCAGTGCCGGAGACGACAACGGATGACGCCCGCCCGTTGTAGCCGATCGGGATATGCAGCCAGTTCGGCGGCAGTGCGTTTTCCGGCCCGCGGAACATGGTGCCGACGTTAAAGGCGTGGTTCTTGCCGGCGTAAAAGTCGGTGTATTCACTGACCGCAAAGGGCATGTGCAGTTCGGCATCCTCGGCAGCAATCAGCAGAGGTTCCAGTTTCTCCTGCTCAGCTGCGCCCTGGGACAGCAATGCCGTCAAACGGTTGCGCAATGCGGCCCAGACTGCCGGCCCTTCCTCCATCAGGTCGTTCCAATAGGGCACGTCGAATAGCGGCGCATCGCCCAGCCGGACCAAACCGGCTTCTTCGGCGGCTCGCATGTCCAGGATCATGTCGCCGATAGCCACGCCGCAGCGCGGGTCGTCGCCATCAATGGAAAAGACGCCATAAGGCAGGTTGTTCAGCGGGAACGGGTGGGCCGCATCATTGGCCGAGGCCACCCAGGATTTCAGCAGAGGCATCGTGTCTCCAGTTTCCGGATCCGCAGACCCTTTTCATCTTTCCGGAAATACTCCGGGGGTGAATGGGCCGGTCCGGCCCAGAGGGGGCAGCGCCCCCTCACCATTTCATTTCAGGCCGGGCGTGCCGTCGAACTTCTTCTCGATATCGCTCCAGCAGTCGATGTAGTCATCCTGCAGCGGTGCCTCCTTGGCGGCAAAGGCTGTCAGATGCTGCGGAAAGCGGGTCTCGAACATGAAGGACATGGTGTTCTCCAGCTTCTGCGGGCCCAGGTTGGAGTTCGATGCGCCCTCGAACGCATTTTTGTCCGGCCCATGCGGCAGCATCATGTTATGCAGGGACATGCCACCCGGCACAAAACCCTGTGGCTTGGCATCATACTGGCCGTAGATATTGCCCATCAACTCCGACATGATGTTCTTGTGGTACCACGGCGGGCGGAAGGTGTTTTCGGCCACCATCCAGCGCTCTCGGAACAGCACAAAGTCGATATTGGCTGTGCCCGGCACGCCCGATGGCGCGGTCAGCACGGTAAATATCGACGGATCCGGGTGGTCGAACAGGATCGCGCCGACCGGGCAATAGGTGGTCAGGTCGTATTTGTAAGGTGCGTAATTGCCGTGCCAGGCGACCACATCCAGCGGCGAGTGGCCGATCTTGGTCTCATGGAACTGGCCGCACCACTTGATGGTCACGGTCGAAGGCACCTCGTGGTCTTCGAATGCTGCCACCGGCGCCTTAAAATCGCGCGGGTTGGCCATGCAATTGGCACCGATCGGGCCACGGCCCGGAAGCTCGAATTTCTGGCCGTAGTTCTCGCAGACAAAACCGCGACAGGGGCCTTCTAGTACCTCGACACGGTAGACCAGCCCGCGCGGAATTATGGCGATTTCCTGCGGCGCCAGGTCAATGATGCCCAGCTCGGTTGCGAAACGCAGACGGCCCTCCTGCGGGACCACCAGCAGTTCGGAGTCGGCCGAGAAGAAGTAGCTGTCCACCATCGACTCGGTTACCAGATAGATATGGCTGGCCATGCCGACCTGGGTGTTTACATCGCCGGCAGTGGTCATCGTGCGCATACCGGTGAGCCAGGTCAGCCCCTTTTCCGAATGCGGTACCGGATCCCAGCGGTACTGGCCCAGAGAGATCACATCCGGATCGACGCAGGGCGCCGACTTCCAATGCGGCAGGTCGATTTTCTCATAACGGTGCGAATGTTTGACCGACGGGCGGATGCGGTAGCACCAGGTCCGCTCTGGCTGGTCCGCAGTGAAGGCGGTGCCGCTCAGCTGTTCGCCGTAAAGGCCATAGGTGCATTTCTGCGGGCTGTTCATGCCCTGCGGCAGCGCCCCGGGCAAAGCCTCAGTCTCAAAGTCGTTTGCAAACCCGGGCATATAGCCCTCGTGCAGCGCCGTGATCGAGGGCGCCTGGATCATATCATGTGGATCGGCGGGCCGATTCATCGCGTGTTTCTCCTCTTGCTGCTTGCGGGATATTAGTTGTTTTTGTAACCAACAAGGGAGAGGGGACGAAAATGAACGAAAAAGATGATTTTGCCTTGCAGGATTTTCTGCCCTACCTGCTGAACCGTGCAGCGGAGGAAAGTTCGCTGGGGTTCCAGACGCATTACAAGAACCGCTACGGGATGCTACGCACCGAATGGCGGGTGCTGTTCCATCTGGGCAATTATGGTCAGATGACAGCCAAGGAGATCGGCAACCGGGCCAAGATCCACAAGACCAAGATCAGCCGGGCGGTGGCCAAGCTGTCTGAAAAGCGTTTTGTGACCCGCACACGCGATGAAAACGACCGCCGTGCCGAACATCTTGCACTCACTGCAGCGGGAGAAGCAGCATACAAAGACCTGCGGGAACATGCCCTGGCGTTTGACGCAAAGATGTGTGCTCGCTTCAGCTCTGGCGAGGTTGCAATTTTGCGCTGTATGCTGCGCAATTTAGCAGAGATCGACCCATAGACATCCAAGGGTGGAATACCCAGATAAGGCAGCGGGACAAAAGGTGAATACATGATGCAGATTGATGTCAATTCCGGACCGCTGATTGCCTGGCTTATGGAACAAGGCCTGCAAGGCAGCAGCCAGCAGCAGTTGCTGGATGGCTATTGCCGGCGACTGACCGAAGCCGGTGTGCCATTGATGCGTTTTCACCTGGCTCAGCGTGCGTATCATCCGGAGTTCGGTGGTATCGGCATCCGCTGGACCCGTGGCGAGAGCATCACCAGCCAGCATTATGAGTATCAGGATGTCCCGGGGGAGGAATGGCTGAACAGCCCTTTCTTCCGGATGCTGGAGCAGGGCTTGCCGGATATTCGTGTGCAACTGGAAGGCGGCCCGCCGTTCGAGTTTCCGATCCTGTATGAACTCTATGAGGCCGGTGCGACCGACTATTTCACTGCCGGGCTGCGGTTCCATTCGCTGGAGGAAAAACCGACGGATCCGACCCGTCCAGGTGAAGGTATCCTGGTTTCCTGGACAACCGACCGCACAGGTGGCTTCTCCAGTCGCGAACTGGATCTGATCCGCACCACGCTGCCGCATCTGGGGCTGGCGCTAAAGTCGTCGTCCAACCGGCAGATTGCCAGTGATCTCCTGCAGATTTACCTGGGACGCGACGCGGGCCGCCGGGTGCTGTCAGGTGAAATCCGGCGGGGATCTTCACAAGAAATTGATGCTGTGATCTGCCTGTTCGACCTAAAGGGCTTCACCGAGCTGGCTGAACGGCTGCCAAGCGGAAATCTGATTGATATGCTCAATGGATACTTTGGTCTGGCTGTTGCAACCATTCAGTCCCATGGCGGCAATATCCTCAAATTCATGGGCGATGGCATGCTGACCATGTTCAACCTTGGCAGCATCGAGGAAGATGCCCATGCGGCCCTTGCTGCCGCGAACGAGCTCTGCGGCAAAATCCGTGCGTTCAACGCCGAACGCGAGGCTGAAGGGCTGCCTACGGCCGGGTTTACCCTTGCCTTGCATGCCGGCGATATTCTCTATGGCAATATTGGTGCCCAAAACCGGTTGGACTTTACCGTGATTGGCCAGACCGTGAACCAGACTGCCCGGATTGCAGGGATGCACCGTTCGGTCGGACAGAACATCATCATGTCCGAAGAGGTGATGAAGGCCGCCAGGGGCACCGAGCATGATCTGGTGTCGCTCGGCCGCTATATGCTGCGCGGTGTCGCCGATCCGATCGAGCTATACACCATCTACCGCGGCAGTTGCGGCTGAGACCGCTGCTTGGCTAAAGGGCGGGATCAGATGCTGATCTCGACCCCGGGCAGGTTCAGTTCTTTCATCATGTCGCGCAGTTCCTGCCGCGCGGCGACATTGGAAATGTTCAACTGCTTGACGCCAATGTCCTTGAGATCCAGCAGCGTCAGGCCTCGGGGAAACAATTCGCGGAAAATCACCCGCTCGGAAAATCCCGGAGCAACCCGGAAACCGATACGTTTGGACAGCATTTTGATGGCGCGTTCCATCTTTTCCTTGTTGACCATGCGCTGGGTGCCGACGCGATTGCGGATCACGATCCAATCAATCGGCTTAAGGCCCGCCTGTGCCCGCAGCTGGCGGGCATTCCAGACCATTTCTGAATAGACCGACGGCCCGGTGATGCTTTCACCTTTGTGGTCCACATGCGCCAGCAGATCGAAATCGACAAAGCTGTCATTCAGCGGTGTGATCAGCGTATCAGCCAGCGAATGCGCCACTTGGCTGAGACGTGTGTGCGATCCGGGGCAGTCGATCAGGATAAAATCGTGGCCAGGCTCCAGCGCTGCCACAGCTGCCGACAGCCGGTGGTCATAGATGTTCTCGCCCGGCTGCAGGCTGGCCGGGTCGATCTCCGGCAGTTCGTGCATGCCAACCATAGGCAGATCCAGTCCGGACTTGGCGCAGAAATCCTTGCGGTTTTCCAGGTAACGCCCCATCGAACGCTGCCTCAGGTCCAAATCCAGCGCCGCCACCTTGTGGCCCAGCCGGGCCAGGGTGGTTGCGACATGCATGGAGACAGTGGATTTGCCTGCGCCGCCCTTCTCGTTGCCGACGACAATGATATGCGCCATGTACCGGTCCCTTTTTTCGTGCTTGTGCGCACGTCTTTCGCTTTGAGCCCCTGTATAGGCTCTGGTTCCGGCTAAGAAAAGTGGCGTGCGCAGGCTGGTAAACTTAGTGTCTTACCTGTGTTTGGAAGGACCCGCTGGTTTGCGTTTCGGGCGGAGGTCGCCGCCTTTGCCACCCTTCGCTGAGAAGCCAGTTGTTGCACGTGCCTTGTTCTTCTTGCTGGTCGGTTTGCCGGCAGGCGGCTTGGGGCCTTTGGACTTGAACGGCTTGTCCGCAGGCGCGCCGGGTTTGACCATCCGTTTGGACGGGTCTGAGGCGCCTCTGGGCTTGGCGATCACCGCCGGATCAGGCTTGCGAGGACGCTCCTCACTACGCGGCTTGGGGCGTTCGTCCCGCTGCGGCTTGTCCTTCCACTCCTTGCGCGGTGGGCGGCTGTCGTCAAAGCGGTCGCTTTTGGCGCGATAGGGCTTCGGGCTATCCTCTTTGGACCGGTAAGGCTTTGGGCCGTCATCCTTGCTGCGGTGCGGCTTGCGGTCGCCTTTGAATCCGCCTTTCGGCCCACCGGGCCCGCGGCGCGGGGCCGGGGCCAGCTGCGGGGCTTCCGCCAATTGCGTTAGCACGGCACCGGGCTCCAGCTCGGTTTTACCGTCCAGTGATTTCAGGAAGCCATCAACGGCATCTGCGCTGATCTCTGCAAAAGTTTCATTGTCTTGCACGCGGATCGCCCCGATGGCATCGCGGTCAATATTGCCCGCCTTGCACAGCATTGGCAGCACCTTGCGTGGATCGGCACCGGCGTCGCGGCCGCCAGACAGCGAAAACCAGACCGAGGGGCCAAAGGCTTTGCGTTCTTTGCGCTCCTTGCGCGGTTCCGGGGCATCCGCCGGGCGCAGCTCCTCAGGGGCCGAGTGGCGGCTGCGGAACAGGCGCAGATAGGTGGCGGCGATCTGCTCGGGAGTGAACGTGTCCAGCAATGTCTGAACACCTGCCTGTTCGATCTCGGCAATGGGCTCCTGCCAGACCGGATCAGCCAGCATGCGCTCTTCGTCGCGAGCCAGCACGTCATCAGCAGAGGGGGCTTCGCAATGCTCGGCCGTCAGCTTGGCCCATTTCAAAAGGCGCAGCGCCTTGCTGCGGGTCTTGGGCGTTGCGATCAGCGCGCTGACACCCTTGCGGCCGGCCCGACCGGTGCGGCCAGAACGGTGCAGCAGGGTTTCATGGTTCGAGGGCAGTTCTGCGTGGATCACCAGTTCCAGGCCTGGCAAGTCGATGCCGCGCGCCGCCACATCGGTGGCTACGCAGACCCGTGCACGCCCATCACGCATCGCCTGCAGCGCGTGGCTGCGTTCGGTCTGGGACAGCTCGCCCGACAGGGTCACCACCGGCAGCCCGCGGTTGGTCAGCCGCGCTGCCAGACGGTTCACGGCGGCACGGGTGTTGGCAAATACGATGGAGCTGGGCGCCTCGTAGTAGCGCAGCGCATTGATGATCGCGTTTTCCGCATCGGCTTGCGCCACGCTCATCAACCGATATTCGATATCCGCGTGCTGCTTGGTTTCACCTGCGGTCTTGATCCGCAAGGCATCCTGCTGAAACGTCTCGGCCATGCTGGCAATCGCTGGCGGCACAGTGGCGGAGAACAGAAGGGTGCGGCGGTCTTCGGGGGCTTCGCCCAGAATGAATTCCAGATCCTCCCGAAAGCCCAGGTCCAGCATCTCGTCGGCCTCATCCAGGACGACGCCGCGAACCTGGCTTAGATCGATGGAGCCGCGTGCAATGTGGTCGCGCAGCCGCCCCGGAGTCGCCGCCACGATATGGGCGCCGCGAGCCAGTGTCCGGCGCTCGTCGCGCATGTCCATGCCGCCAACGCAGGAGGCAATCACTGCCCCGGCCCCGCGGTACAGCCAGCTCAGCTCGTGTTTTACCTGCAGCGCCAGTTCGCGTGTCGGAGCGATGATCAGCGCCAGCGGCGCCGCTGCGTCGCCGAAAGTTTCATCCTCGCCGAGCAGGTCCTGGGCCAGCGCCAGGCCGAAACCGACAGTCTTGCCCGATCCGGTCTGCGCAGAAACCAGCAGGTCGCGGCCGTTCACGTCCGGTTGCGTCACGGCCTCCTGCACTTGGGTGAGGGTTTCATAACCGCGTTCTTGCAGCGCGTCTGTCAGGGCTTGTTTCACGAGGAGAACTGTCTTTCCCGCACGGGCAGCTGCCCAGCGTCAGAAGAAAAAGAAAGAAGGCTGCCCGTCCTGGGCAGCCTTCGGGATTTTGCCGAAATGCGTCAGGCGGCTTAGAAGCCCAGGCCTTCGTATTTCTTCTTGAACTTCGACACGCGGCCGCCGGCATCCAGCAGGCGCGAGGTGCCGCCGGTCCATGCCGGGTGCACAGTCGGGTCAATGTCCAGAGCCAGCTGGTCACCCTCGGAGCCCCAGGTGGAGCGCATCTTGAAGATGGTGCCGTCGGTCATCTTGACGTCGATGAAGTGGTAATCGGGATGGGTGTCTTTTTTCATGATACCGCTCCTCAGGCTTTTTTGGGCTTGTAGTGTGCGTCTTCAGCGATACGGGCCGATTTGCCGCGACGCGAGCGCAGGTAGTACAGCTTGGCGCGGCGGACGCGGCCGCGGCGCACAACGGTGATGCTGTCGATGTTTGTCGAGAACAGCGGGAACACACGCTCCACGCCTTCGCCGAACGAAATCTTGCGGACGGTGAACGAACCGGCAATGCCCGAACCGTTTTTACGGCTGATGCAGACGCCTTCGTAGTTCTGGACGCGCGAACGCGAACCTTCGGTCACCTTGTAGCCGACACGGATGGTGTCACCGGCTTTGAAGTCGGGGATCTCTTTCCCCAGGGCGGCGATCTGTTCCGCCTCCAGCTGTGCGATCAGGTCCATCGCAACTCTCCTAATTTGCCTGTGGTTTTTCCACAGAGGTTTGTGCCGTCATGAGAGCTCCTGGTCTTCACCGGGTCCGCGTCTGCGCCCGCCAGAGATCACACCGTCTGTTCCTTGTTGCCGGAGGATGGATCCCTTGAGTGAACCGAAGAAGGTTTCAGGTGCATGATCCAACAACCAGCGGCCCGGAGCCGATTCCCGGCGCCAGACGAGCGGCTTTTAGGCCTGTTGCATCAATGTTTCAAGGGAATTCTGCTGGCCTGGCGTATTGCCGCCGGTCTTTTGTTTTGATTGGCCGCGCATCTGCGGCTACCGTTAGATTTCAGAAATTTACCTCGTGAAAAGACAGGCAGTCAATTTCGTGTGCCTCAGAACGGGGAGGGAGCCAGAATGCCATTTAAGAAGATCGATGTTTTCAACAGTGAGCAGAGCTACAAGGCCGAGCTGAAGAAAGAGCTCAAGAAGCTGGATGACACCCCAAGCGATTTTTACTTCTACGACGAAGTCACGCTGAACGGCGCAGCCCAGTCCATCCTGATCGTCGGCGAAGTGACGGCGCCTTTGCTGAAGGAGCTGAAGACCAAGGCCAAGCAGCAGGCAGTGGGCCAGTGTTCTGTCAAGGATGGTACTCTGAAGCTCAGCCTGGTGAAGGGCAGGATGCCCGAAAAGAAGCTGAAGCCGCTGATGAAAGGCACCCAGTTCGATTACGATCTAGTGGCCATAGACCTTGACGCTGGCGGCGAGAAAGATCCGGACAAGCGCTTTTTGAAACGGCTTCAGGCCGTCGAAGGCCGGTTTGACAAGATCAAGGGCCGGATCACTGATGATGAGCGTAAGGAACTGCGCATCCTGTTTGGGCGGATTGAAGAGCAGAAAGACACCGATCAGGCAGCCGCAGCAAAGACCCTGATCGCCCTCAATACCCGGATGGAGGAATTGATCAAGCTGATCGGCGGCGGCAAGGAAGCCTCTAAGGAGGAAACCAATGCCAAGACCCGGCTGAAGGCCACGACCGCCCGGTTCGATAAGGTCAAGGGCAAGATCATGGATGATGAGCGCAAGGCATTGCGCCAGCATTTCGGCGCCGTGGCAGAACATTTCGAGAAAGGTGAATGGACGCAGGCCTATGCCCGGATGGAAGTGCTCGACAAGGAAATGATCGGGTATGTGAAGGCGGCATTGGCGTCGGACGAGCAGGACGCGGAAAAGCGCAGTCAGGAATTTGCAAAGTCAGACTCAGGCAACGCGGCAAAAGTGCTGGCCAGCCGGATCAAGGAAGAGACTGCGCGGCTGGGCAAACTGGAGGCGGCGGTGACCCGCGAAGCCGAGGTGCTGAAGGGCTTGCAAGACACATTGTCAGGGCTGACCAAAGCCAAAGACATAGACAAGAAGAAGCAGCAGGTCGATGCCAGCGCCGACCGGCTGGAGAAGGCCAAGCAGGTTCTGGATCAGTCGCGGGGGCAGTTGCTGAGGAATGTTGAGGAGATGAAGGCTGAAAAGCTGGAAAAGGAAAAGGCATTTGTCACCGCACTGGGCAATATCAAATCCCGCATTACCGCATTGGACGAAATGCTGGACAGTGTGCCGGTGGATCAGGCCCGCAGCCAGATCGCGGAACTGATAGGCAAGCAGGCTGAGGCACAGCAGTGGCAGGAAGAACGGCTGCAGAAGGAAGAGGGCGGCGAAGGTCATGGCACCGGCCGCCATGGGGCGCAGACTGGCATGGAACGGCAGGCAATGCGGGCCTCCTCCAAGAAAGGTGTGACACCAGACCAGCCAGGCAATGTGGCCGGCACGGCCAAAGTCACCGAGGAATGGAACAAGGTCCAAATCACCTATACCGAAGAAGACGGAAAGCGGGTCATCGACAGCAAGAATGAAACGCTGGAAAAGGTGAAGAACGTGTTCAGCCGAAAGCAATTCAGCGGCGGCAACACGTCTATGTGGGCGACCCCGGTGCTTGAAAAAGAGGCCTTTGACAGGGCAATGCAGATCGCGGCCAAATTCAAGGATTTCACGCATTGGACGGGTGGCAATGAATCCGATGCCAGCAATGTGGATCAGGAATTCAAAGACCTGACACTAAAACTGGGCAAACCGGCCTCGGCGCCGGGGTGGGGCTATGCATTCAAGCGCGACGGGGACGCGGTGGATCTTGTCGACATCAAAAAGGCGCTTAGCGAGTTCGAGAATGGCACGAAGACTCTGGATCAGACGTTCAAAGCCCTGAATGTAAAGATGATCGAGAAGGCGGGCGGCGACGGCGTCAAGATGGTAACGCACTACCGGGTGGTGCTAACCCGGTCTTCAACCAGCGGCGATTGGAAGCTCAAAACCCATTTCCCGGACGACAGGCTCAAAGACAGCGATATGGGCTGGGAAACCGAGCGCAACCAGAGTGTCGGTGATGTGACATTCAAGAAAGGCGCGGATTTGACTGTGCGGAAGAACAACAAGATCCCCTGATCGTGGCCGCACATTTGCCGACAGATACAAGCGCCGGTTCAGGCAAGGCCGCCTGAACCGGCCTTGCCTTGTGAACGCGGTTCAAGACGTTTGATCGTCCACTGCAGCGTCGGGCGCGTTCTTCTTGACGGATTCAATGCCATTGTCGCGGCCCGAAGCGCTGGCATAGCTCTGCGAGGTGCCGATGACTTGGCCATTGGCGGCTTTCAGGTTGAACATATGCTTGCCGGCCGAGGTTTCCTTGCGCTCATACCGGCCGTCATCCTCTGCGTTTTTCTTGACAGACGCGATGCCGTTTTCTGCGCTGGCCTTCTGCTTGTAGCCTTCGCTGGCAAGGATATTCTCGCCATTGCCCGCTTTTAGGCGGAAGCGGAATTCACCCGCTTTATCCTCATAGAGTTCAAATTTCCCAGCCACCCTGTTCACTCCTGTCAGTTAATTTATGCAGGAGGAGTTAAACACGGCTTTGCCAATGCGGCAACGGCTTCTCGAAGGGGAAATGCGGTGCTGGCGCATCACTTACCCCGGAAAAGAGGGTTACTTGCGCTCTTTGGCGCAGCTGTAGGCGTCCCACAGATCGGGGCGACGGGCCTTCGTGATATCTTCGCTCACCTGTTGCCGCCACTCAGCTATTTTGCCGTGGTGGCCCGACATCAGCACCTTGGGGATTTCCCGTCCGTTCCATTCGGCCGGGCGGGTGTACTGTGGATGCTCTAATAGGCCCGAGGAAAAGCTTTCCTCTTCGGTTGAGGCCTGATTGCCCAGCACGCCGGGGATCAGCCGCACTGTGGCATCGATCAAGGCCTGTGCTGCCAGCTCACCGCCGGTCATCACGAAATCCCCGAGCGAGACCTCTTGAATGCCATAGTGTTCCAACACCCGTTCGTCGACGCCCTCGAAGCGACCGCACAGCAGGGTGATGCCGTCGCATTGCGCAAGCCCCTGCATCATCTGCTGATCCATCCGGCGGCCGCGAGGGGACAGGTAGATCAGGGGCCAGTTGCCGCGGATGCCCGCCATTGTGTGCTCAATCGCATCGCCAAGCACATCGGCGCGCAGCACCATGCCGGCCCCGCCGCCGGCGGGCGTGTCATCGACATTCCGGTGCTTGCCAACACCGAACGCGCGCAGATCTGTTGTTTCCAGCTGCCACAATCCCTCCTGCAGCGCCTTGCCAGTCAGGCTTTCACCCAGCACACCCGGGAAGGCATCGGGGAACAGCGTGATGATCTTGGCCTTCCACACACCGGTCAGATCCGGCGTCGGGGTCATCAGCTCGCGCGGCTTCAGAGACGGTCGGATAGCCTTGCGGCCATGAGATTTGCTTGGTGCTGTCATAATGATGCTGTTTAGATCAGTCAGAATTTCACGCAATAGAAAGCTTTGGTGTTTGGATGAAGTCGAACCGCACATTTCTGTCTGATCACAATGAGCAACAGAGCGGGTTTGAGGTTGCGCAGCGCCGGACTGAAGCCTTGTGGCCCGGCATTGCTTCGGACCTTGGTTTCCCGGCTGCTGGTGCAAAATTTAGAAGGATGCAAGTTAACCGCAAAAGAGAGGGGCAAAGCTGTGTCTTGCGGGTTTCCTTGCTGGACGGCAGGGAGTTCGTTTTGCGCGCCGACTTTTCGGAGAGCTATCTTGGTCAGTATCAGGTAAATTTAAAACGTCATCAAATTGCAGCTGAGACCCTGAAACGAACAGCAGGTGCTTCAGTTCCACAAGTCCTTTGGCATGATTCCCAGCGCAAATTCATGCTAATGGAACTCGCTCCTGGTGAGACAGCTTTTCAGGCTTTGAATCTGGCTGGGTTTGGGCTTGGCAACCGCAGTCAGCTGTTGACGCGGATCGGAGCTGCCATTGCTGCATTGCACTGTTGCTCTACCGCGGAAGAACAGGACTTCTGGCCGAAGCGGCAGCTGGAAAAAGTATCAAGGATCGCTAGTTCAGTTCGGGGCGGAGAATTGACAATTTTGAAACCGAAGCGGTTTCTGGGACTTTGTGCTTACCTCCATCGTGCCGGAAGGCGTGCTAGAGGTGTTAGGTTTCAGCCTGGCTTTGTTCACGGTGATCTTCATTTCCGGAATATCCTGATATCAGAAGAACTGGTTTCCTTCGTTGATTTCTCCAGTCAGCGTTTCCCAATTGCCGAACACGATATCGCCAATCTGTGGCTCGCAAATGGCCTGGACCATTTGGCAGCTTCGAGTAGATATGCCGGGTTTGGCGGGGTTTCGAAGGCGGATTGGGATGCGTTCGAAGCAGGGTATGGACGGCAGCTTACCCGTGAACCGTTGTTTCAATTCTGCTTTGCCCTGCGGCTTTGGGAGTCTTGGATCAGATACTCGGCGTCTGGCCTTGCCGAAGGAGACAAAGGCCAAAGGCAGCGCGAGCTTCTCGTGCAGGTGCTCAACCAGTTTTTGGAGCAAGAGCCTGACTGAGACGTGTTTACCCTGCTAGAATAGCCCGTCGGGCGGGTCGGCGATGATGCGGCCCTGGCTCAGGTCCACGGTCGGCACTGCCTCCAGGGTAAACGGCAGCAGCACTGTGGATTGCAACCCAGGGCCGTGGATTTCCAGCAAGTCAGAGGCGCCGTGGTTCTGCACCGACTTTACCGTGCCCAGCAGCGTACCACCGGTGTCGTAGACCTCCAGCTCCATCAGGTCCGTGTGGTAGTACTCGTCGTCCGGCAGCTGCGGCAGCTGGTCGCGGCGGGCAAACAGGCGCAGGCCCTTAAGGGCATCGGCGTCTTCCTTGGTTTCGACGCCACCCAGCAGCGCCGCAAAGCCGTTCTTGATCGAACGGGTAATGGTCAGGGAATAGCTCTGGCTGCCGTCCTCATTGCTGAGCGGCGAGTAGTCCTCAATCTCTTCCGGAACGGCGCAGAAACTCTTGAGCCGCACTTCGCCGCGCACCCCAAAGGACCCGGCAATAGCGCCTACGCAGATCAGATTGCTCATGGTGTCAGTCCTTTGCACAGAACCCCGCGCGCAGCCATTGGCCGCCGGATTGTTCGCAGAGTTCGCCTTGGTGGTTTCGTTCAAAGAGGATGCCTGCGGTAAAGGCCACTGCAACAAAAAACACAAGCCTTATCAACCGTCCCATTGGCGGTCTCAGCGGGTTTCAAGCGGCAGATCCGCCATCCGGCTTTCCCAGCCGGTTTGTTCCAGTTCGGGGATCTCCGACAGCCGTTCCGGATAGCCGATGCAAAAGTAACCGATCAGCTGCCAGCCTTCAGGCGCGTTCAGGTCGCGATTCAGCTGCTCCGGGTCCAGCACCGAAACCCAGCCCAGGCCCAGCCCTTCGGCCCGCAAAGCAAGCCAGAATAGGGTGATGGCGGTGACCACCGAATAGCGGCGCATCTCCGGCATGGTTGCGGCGCCAAGGCCATGGCCCTGTGCAGTCTCGTCGTCACAGTAGACTGCCAGCTGCACCGGGGCGTCGCGCATGCCGGAAAGCTTGAGCCCGGCATACATTTCGGCGCGATCGCCAGAGTATCCAGCAAGCGCTTCCGCATTGGCAGCTTCGAAATTCTTCAGGGCGGCGGCCCGGGCGGTGTCGCTTTGCACCCGCAGAACGCGCCAGGGTTCGCTCAGGCCCACGGAAGGGGCGAAGTGAAAGGCAGAGAGGCAGCGCATCAGCACTGCCTCTTCCACCGGATCGCTGCGGAACCGGCGCACGTCGCGCCGGAGCCGCATCAGCAGATTAAGCTGGCTGCGGAACTCTTCGGGAAAAGCACCCCGCAGCTCCACGGAATTATTCCGCGTCTGCAGCTGCTTCGGCGGCTTCAGCAGCCTTTGCAGCTTTCTCTTCTGCGCGTTCCTGGGCTTTCTTGCCCGGGGTGCCTTTTTTCGGGTTGCTGCGCTCGGCCTTGGCACGGACGCCTGCGGCTTCCAGCATACGGGCGATACGGTCGGTCGGCTGCGCGCCCTGGTCCAGCCAGTGCTGCACGCGCTCCATGTCCATTTTCACGCGCTCTTCCGAATCTTTCGGCAGCAGCGGGTTGTAGGTGCCCAGCTTCTCGATGAAGCGGCCGTCGCGCGGCATGCGGCTGTCAGCAGCCACGATGCGGTAGAAGGGACGTTTTTTCGAGCCGCCGCGGGCCAAACGAATTTTCATTGCCATGGGTACATCTCCTTTGATGGCGTTTTCCGGGGTATGCCCCGGTTGTTCCTGTTGTCGTTGTTATTCTTGGTGTTTTTTGTGGTGGCGGATGACTTCACCGATGATGAAGTTCAAAAATGCCTTGGCGAATTCAGGATCCAGATCGGCCTGATCCGCCAGGTCTTCAAGCCGTGCAATCTGTGCCGCTTCGCGGGTCGGATCGGACGGGGGAAGGTCGTGTTCGGCCTTGAGCTGGCCGACGGCCTGGGTGTGCTTGAAACGCTCGCCCAATGTGTAGACGAGGATCGCATCCAGGCGGTCGATGCTTTCGCGGTGGCCCTTGAGCAGTTCGGCTGCGCGGGCAACGGGGTCATGTGTATCTGTTGTCATCGGGTTCTCCGCAATGCAGCAGGCCGGGGTGTCATCAAGGGGGTGTCATGCGTGCAGCGCGCGTGCACCATCTGTGCAGCGCCGCCGCGCAGCGTAGCGGGTGTGGGGCGCAGGTCAGGCGACGGGGGGCAGGAGACCGCATCATTGCCGTCGATTGCGGCTGCCTCGTGATCTTTTTCGGCACCAGGGCGAAACGCATCAAGTTTCTTGAGGTCGATATAGTTGCGAGCAGCCGTCCAGCCCGGATTTGAATAAAAATGTCCGCGTGCGGCGCGCGAAGCCTCCAGGGCATTCCCCCTGCCTGCGGTGCAGGGCCGGATGATCCAGGCGATCCTTTGTTCGGGCCAGGCTGCGGGCTGCTGGCCGTCGGCCATGCGGGAGGTTTCCGTCACCGGGATGTCAAACGGCATCAGCGCGCTCCTTCCGGCAGAAGGGCGCGACTTGGCCGGGATATGATCCCGCGACGGCACATCAGTGCAGGAACCCCTGTGCAGCCTGCGGTCCGGAGACGCGCGGTGGCGGCATGTGGCGCCAGGCACGGATATTGGGCGCTGGCTGCAGGCGGAAGGAGACGGGGCGTTCCGGTCGCGCGCCGACCCGGCGGGCCAGAGCGATGGAGGCGTCGTTTTCTTCGGGAACATAGGAAACGATCGTTTCCCAGCCTGCATCGGAGAACAGCCAGTCCAGCACGCATTGCGCAGCTTCGCTGGCATAGCCCTTGCCGCGTCCCGGTTCCATCAGGTGCCAGGACAGTTCCGGCTCCGGCCAGCCTTTAGGGAACCAGGGGCCGACAAGGCCAACAGCCGTGCCAGTACCGCGTTCAACCACGGCAAAGAGACCGTAACCGTGCAGATGCCAATGGCCGATGATGGTGGCAATCGACCACCACAGAGAATCAGGATCTTCCGCCGCGTCGATGAAACGCGGCGCGCCCGGATTCAGAAAAGCCGCATTGGCGTCAAACTCCGGATCAGCCGGAGACACCAGCAAGAGTCTTTCAGAAACAAGCCGTGGATACGGCTTTCGCTCGTTGTTCATGTTACACCCCTTTGCTCGGGCGGCGCACCGCCCGGCATGAATTTCACCCATCCAATGATGGAGTATTGGGCGGAGGGTGTAATTTTCGGTTAAACGGAGCGCGTCTGCAGCCGCCGGAACGGCCAATATCGGGTCAATTTGATGAAAGCTCATGCGTAAGCCTCCATCCCGCCATCGCTGGGCGCGGCAGGGGCGGGATGGCGGTAAACCAGCTCACGCCCATGTTTGGGGTTGTCGATCTCTGTTTCGAATACGGCGCCCAGCCGTTCGGCAAGAGCGACCGAGCGGGTATTGCCAGGGAAGATATTGGAGCTGAGCGCTGGTAGGCCCATGACCTGACAGGCATAGGTGCGCACAGCCAGTGCGGCCTCTGCCATGGCACCGCGGCCTTCGCCGGCCGGGAAGGCAACCCAGCCCAGTTCTGGCTCTGTCCAGCCCTCAGGCTGCCAGATGCCAGTGATGCCAAGCACTTCGCCGCTGGTCTTGCAGGTAATGGTCCAGAAGCCGAAGCCGCGCATCGCCCAATGGCCTATCGACATGGTGAACCAGCGCCAGGCTTCGTTGCGGTCCAGCGGGCCGCCAAACCCCCAGGAGCGTGCTTCGTCTGCGAAGAATGCTGCCACGGGCCCAAAATCCGTCGCCTCCGGTCCGCGCAGGACCAGGCGTTCGGTTTCAAACTGAGGGATGGCGGGGAGCTGCATTGATTACTTCTTCTTGCCGAAACCGCTGAGACCTGCGGGCAGGCCCATGCCGCCGCCGAGACCCGGAAGTCCGCCGGGCAGGCCGCCTTTGCCGCCCATGGCTTTGGCCGCGGCTTCCAGCGCCTTGGGGTCCATCTGGCTGGGGTCCATGCCCTCCATGCCGGGCATGCCGCCGCCCTTGCCGAACATGCCCTTCATGGCCTGTTTCAGCATCTTGCCTTTGCCCATCTTGCCCATTTTCTTCATCATATCGGCCATCTGCCGATGCATCTTCAGAAGCTTGTTGAGGTCGCTGACTTCCATACCGGAACCGGCTGCGATGCGTTTTTTACGGGAGGCCTGCAGCAGGGCGGGGTTGGCGCGCTCTTTCTTGGTCATCGACTGGATCATGGCAATCTGGCGTTTCAACACCTTGTCGTCCATGCCGGCGTCCTGCACCTGCTTGGCCATTTTGCCCATGCCGGGCATCATCTGCATCATGCCCTCCATGCCGCCCATCTGGAGCATCTGTTCAAGCTGCATCTTCAGGTCGTTCATGTTGAACTGACCTTTCATCATGCGCTTCATCATCTTCTCGGCCTGTTCGGCCTCGATGGTTTCCTGGGCCTTTTCGACCAGCGCCACGATGTCGCCCATGCCCAGAATGCGACCGGCGATCCGGTCGGCCTCGAAGGTTTCTAGGGCGTCCATTTTCTCGCCCAGGCCGACAAAGCGGATCGGCTTGCCGGTGACAGCGCGCATCGACAGAGCAGCACCGCCACGGCCGTCGCCGTCCATCCGAGTGAGCACCACGCCGGAGATGCCGATCTTGGCGTCGAATTCCTCGGCCACCTCGACGGCGACCTGGCCGGTCAGGCCATCGACCACAAGCAGGGTCTCGCGCGGGGAGACCACATTGCGGACGTCCTCGACCTCCTGCATGAGGGTCTCGTCGATGTGCAGGCGGCCGGCGGTATCCAGCATATAGACGTCATAACCGCCGAGCGTTGCTTGCTGCTTGGCGCGTTTGGCGATGTCGACCGGTTTCTGGCCGGGCACGATGGGCAGGGTGTCGACGCCGATCTGGGTGCCAAGGACGGCCAGCTGGTCCATTGCCGCCGGGCGGTAGATGTCGAGCGAGGCCATCAGGACCTTCTTGCCCTCTTTCTCTTTCAGCCGTTTCGCCAGCTTGCCGGTGGTGGTGGTCTTGCCGGAGCCTTGCAGGCCGACCATCAGCACGGGTGCGGGCGGGTTGTCGACCTTGAGCTTGCCGGGGTCCTCATCGCCACGCAGCACGTCGACCAATGCGTCATGAACGATTTTCACCACCTGCTGACCCGGGGTCACCGATTTGGTGACGGCCTGGCCGGTGGCTTGTTCCTGCACTTTCTTGACGAAGTCGCGGGCAACCGGCAGCGAGACGTCGGCTTCCAGAAGCGCAACACGGACTTCGCGCAGGGCGGATTTGACGTCTTCCTCGTTCAGGGCGCCTTGCTTGGTAAGCCGGTCAAAGACGCCGGAAAGGCGTTCGGATAGATTTTCAAACATGCCTGCGGCCTCCTGATGCCGGTTACGTTATATGGCGCCCCCGTATGTAGGGAACATGCGGTCCATGCGCAAATGTCCCCGAGATCCGGTGTCAGTCGTGGGGGCAAACCAAACGAGTTTGCCCCCACGGGCGTAACACGCTGGTGGGGGGCGATCCCTGGCACGGGCAGGGACCGGAAGACTCAGTGCTTCCGGATGTTCAGGCAGGCGTTACGCGGAATGACCGCCCGAGTCAACCTTTGCCGGGCTTTCGGCCGGGAGCCATGCGTTGATCGCATCACTCAGCCGCTGCGGGCCGCGGCCGTTGGTATAGGCCTCGACCACCGGGTGGCGGCCGGCGCTCATACCGCCGTCCAGGATCAGGACGGGGCGGTAAAGCATGCGTGTGCGGCCTGAGCTGCGGCTGGTGGTGCTTTCCACTTCGGCGTGGGACAGGTCGGCCAGGCGGTGTTCCACTTTGCTGTAGCCGAATATGGACTGGCGGCGGATTACAATGCTGCCGCCGGGCCGGTCCAGGATCACCTGTACCCGGCGCACGAAAATGCATAAGCCGGCAAAGCCCATTCCACCGCCCATGAGGGCAAAGAAGAGGCCGAAGAAAATGTTTTCGCCGCCGGCGCTGGCAAGGCCGAAACCGGCGCCCACAAAGGCGAGGATGAAGAGAACCAGCATGATTCCAAACAGCCAGGGCGTGTCGGACAGGATCAATTGCTCGGGCGTGTTGCGGGTGATTTTCATGATGCAAGCTTACCTTAGGGAAGGTGTTCGTTCAGGGGAAAATGGCGGGCTTTGCGTCAAATAATATGTGTGGGGCACCGCCGCTACGTCCTCTGTGCGCTTGACACGGGGCGGGGCGCTTGGCCAACATTAAAAATGGCCTCGTACTGCACTCAAGGGTACGGGGCGCTCAGAAAAGCATCGAGGCAGATCTTTGGCGCAGGCAAGCTGCACGCCCTTGGCGGCTGCGGTCCTTGGCGGGCATTCGCATCAGCTAAGGGAGGATCTGAGAACATGCGCGTTTTCACTATTCTGGGGCCGTCGCAGTCCGGCAAATCAACGCTGGCTTCGGCGCTGGCCAATCTGGACGATGCCGCAGGCAAACGGCAGGAGGTTGCAGGTGTCGCCGCTTTACAGCCTTTTTCATTCATGGGCGAGGACTGGGCCGCAGTCGACATTGCAGGCGGGGCCGACAATCTTTCGCAGGCGGGCCCTGCATTGGCAGCCAGCGATGCGGCAGTGCTATGCGTCCCAGCTGATGCCGAGGCTGCGGTGCTTAGTGCGCCATATTTGCGCAAACTGGAAGAGGCGGGCATCCCCGCCTTTATTTTTGTCAACCGTATGGACCAGGCAGCCGACCGGGTGGCGGAAATCGTCGCGGCACTTCAGGCCTATTGCAACCACAACATCATTCTGCGGCAGGTGCCGATCCGCGAGAAGGGTCAGGTTGTGGGTGCTGTGGATCTGATTTCGGAGCGTGCCTGGCAGTATCAGGAGGGCAAGCCTTCGGCGCTGATAGAGCTGCCGGTGGCTATGTATACCCGTGAACAGGAGGCGCGCACCGAGTTGCTGGAGGCATTGGCAGATTTTGACGATGCATTGCTGGAGGAGCTGATCGAGGATCAGAAGGTGATGGCCGAGGAGGTCTATGAGGTGGCCACCAAGGTCTTGCAGCACAATGACCTGATACCGGCGTTGATGGGATCTGCAGAGCACAAGAACGGCATCCTGCGGTTGATGAAATCGCTGCGCCATGAGGCGCCGGATGTGGGAGTTGCATTGGAGCGCCTGTCGCAGGATGGCAAGGTGATTGCGGTCGGCTGCATGGCGGATCTGGTCAAGCATCTGGGCAAGACCATCATGGTGCGGGCCATGGACACGGGTGTCGGCAACGGCGCAGCGGTTGGCGGCGCGTCGCTGGGGTCGTTCACGGCAATTGGTGCGGCAGCGCAGGGCGCATTTGGGGCAGGGGACATGGGGCAGGCCGTCAAGTCCGACCATCTGAACCTGGGATTTTCCTATGGGACGGACGGTGCGGCGCCCTTGCCAGACTGGGCGCAGCCGCGGCCCTCAACCTTTCGGCGGGTGATCACCCCAATGCATGAGCGTGACGACGCGCGGCTGTCGGGCGCTTTGGAGCGGCTGGCGGAAATCGACCCGGCGTTGGAAGTTGGCCAGGATGAGGCCAGCGGCCATGCGCTGCTGAGCCTGCAAGGGCCGCTGCATATGCGCCGCATCAAGCACACACTGAAAGCAGAGTTCGGGGTTGAGGTCGCAGAGGAGATGGTGCCGCCCGCCTTGCGCGAGACCATCAACAAGCCGGTGCAGATCCATCACCGCCACCGCAAGCAGTCCGGCGGCGCCGGGCAGTTTGCGGATGTGGTGGTTGAGGTGAAACCCTTGCCGCGCGGCAGTGGCTTTGTGTTTGAGGAAACTGTGAAGGGCGGCGCGGTGCCGAAGAACTATATCCCATCGGTCGAGGCGGGCGCGCGCGAGGCGCTGGCGCAGGGCTTGAACGGCCATCCGGTGGTGGATGTCTGCGTGACGCTGAAGGATGGCAAGCACCATTCAGTCGACAGTTCCGACTATGCATTTCGCACAGCCGGCAAGAACGCGGTGAAGGAGGCCATGGCAGAGGCCGGCGCCACGCTGCTGCAGCCGATCATGCGGGTGCAGATCCATGTGCCCTCGGTGTTCACTGGTGGGCTGGTGCCGGTGGTCAGCGGCATGAAAGGGCAGATCCTGGGGTTTGAAGCCGAAGACGGTGTCGCGGGCTGGGATGTGTTCGAGACCCTGTTGCCGATGGCGGCGCAGGATGAGCTGTGCAACACGCTGGCCAGCCATACCCGCGGCACTGGCTGGTTCAGCACCGGTTTTGACCATTATGAAGAAGCCCGCCGCGCTGATTTCGCTGAGGCCTGAGGCCCGGTGTGGCGCAAAACAACCTGCAAGGGGCGCTGGACCCCTTGCATTTCCCTGCGGTTCCGCGCGATCTGCTTGGCAATTCAGACAACGGTTTGCGGAGCAAGATCATGGACGCCTCTTCTGCTTATCAGGACAGCCTGCCTGTCTCCTCTGACGCGCTGTTGGCGCAGTTGGACGACTGGGGTATTCCCTATGTCCTACATACCCATGTGCCGCTGCGCACCGTTGAGGACGCCAAAAATGTCGAGGGTCAGTTCATGGTGCCGGGCGAAAACGCGCTGCGGCTGAAAAACCTGTACCTGCGGGACAAGAAGAAGCGGAACTATCTGGTCACGCTGGAGCAGGACCGGGAGATCGACCTCAAGGGCCTGGGTGCTGAGCTGGGCATCGGCAACCTGTCTTTCGGCTCAGCGGATCGGCTGCTGGAGAACCTTGGCATTCGCCCCGGTGCGGTCAGCCCGCTGGCGATGATCACTGGCGCAGAGAAAGGCGTGACATTCTATATGGATGCTGCCGCGCAGGACGCGGATGTGATCTTTATGCATCCGCTGGTCAATGACCGCACGGTCTCGATGACGCGCGCAGACGTCATGGCGTTTTTTGAGAAGATCGGCGTTGAAGTGCACTGGGTTTAGCCACTCTCTTTCCCCTCTAATGTCCCTACCGCAGCCGCCTAAACGGCGGCGGGGGTTGCAAACAGAAAGCTGTTGGCCGTTCTTTGCTGCCTGTGCCGCAGCATGCTGCTGCGTGCGGGTCGCTGGTTTTGCCTGTCAATGCGCTGATCGGCTAGGGTGAAATTGCCGCCAATCCTGACCTTGTCCTGAAGAGTCAGTAGGGCGGCGAGATCATGGCGGATCACCTGTGCTGTCTCAAGACGGGATATGACCTGTGCAGAGAGGCCGCGGGTCGCCGGGCCAAAGGCGGCGGGCGAAAGAGGTGATGTGGAGGATGGATGGTATGTGCCTTGGCGACGGTCCTGTCCTTGTTGCTGACAGAGATCTGGGCTATTGCATTTTTGAACGCAACACTGCCATTTTGGTGGATGATGTGCGAAATCGCGCAGATGCGGCATGCGAGTCAAGGAGGCAGTCATGGAGAATTGGGACGAGGTGCGCACCGCCTATCAGGTGGCCCGTATGGGCACGGTCAGCGGAGCCGCCGAGGTGCTTGGCGTGCACCATGCAACGGTTATCCGGCATATCGATGCGATCGAGGCGCGTCTTGGAGTGAAGCTGTTTCAGCGCCACGCACGCGGTTATACGCCGACGGAAGCCGGCCAGGATCTGTTGCGGGTGGCGCAGGCGACTGATGATCAGTTCAGCCAGCTCGTGGGGCGGTTGAAGGGGCAGGGCGAAGACGTTTCCGGGGAACTGGTGATTACCTCGCTTGCCTCTTTTGCGCCAATGCTGGTGCCGGCGTTGAAAGAATTTCAGGACATGCATCCCGGGCTGATCATCCGCTACCTGACCGGCGATCGGCTGTTCCGGCTGGAATACGGCGAAGCGCATGTGGCCGTGCGGGCCGGTAATGCGCCGGATCAGCCGGACAATGTGGTGCAGCCCTTCATCAAGCAGCAGGTGGGGCTTTATGCCTCCAAGGCCTATGCCGAAAAATACGGTGTGCTGCAGGGCGTGGAGGATATGGCGAACCACCGCTTCATTGGCAATGACGATGAAAACAGCCGCGCCCCGTTTTCGCGCTGGCTGCGGGCCAATGCGCCGACAGAGGCGATCTCGTTCCGTTGCTCCAACGGGTTCACCATGCAGAATGCGGTGCACAGCGGCGCTGGTATCGGCTTTATGGCGGCCTGGGAGGCGCGGCAGAATCCGAACCTGGTGGAAATGATGGCGCCAAAGGAAGACTGGGAAGGCACGCTGTGGCTGGTGACCCATGTAGACCTGCACCGCACCACCAAGGTGCAGACCTTCCTGAAGTTCCTGAAGGAACAGGCCAAGGTATGGCAGCTGTGAGCGAGGCGCTGCGCGGGCATCTGGCAATGCTGGCCTTTTCGGCTCTGGTTGCCGGCTCGTTCTCGCTGGGGGGGATGGTGGCGAATGAAATCGCTCCGGCTGCCCTGAATGCTGCGCGGTTCCTGATTGCCGCGGCCATCATCGGCTTGGCGGTGCTGGCCACACGGGGCATTCGCCGCGAGGATTACAAGGCGCCCTGGCGTTTTGCCGTTCTGGGCGGTTTGTTCGCGGCTTACTTTGTTTTGATGTTTTACGGGCTGCAGTCTGCTGCACCGGTTAGCGCGGCAGCGGTTTTTACCCTGGTTCCGGTGATGAGTGCTGTCTTTGGCTGGCTTTTGCTGCGGCAGATCACGTCAGGATGGATGGCGCTGGCCCTGTCCATCGGTGCGGCCGGTGCGGTTTGGGTGATCGTGCGCGGTGATTTCGATGTTCTGATGACCTTTGAGATCGGCAAAGGCGAAATCATCTATTTCTGGGGGTGTGTTCTGCACGCCGTCTACACGCCGCTGGTGCGCAGGCTGAACCGGGGAGAACCAGCGCTGCCGTTCACCTTTGGCATGCTGATTGCCGGTGCGGCTGTTTTGCTGGTTTTTGGCTGGGGTGACATCATGGCGACCAGCTGGCTTTCGTTGCCTTGGATCGTGTGGACCGGCCTGTTCTACCTTGCCGTCTGCGCCAGTTCCGCAACTTTTGTGCTGCTGCAGTACGCAACCCTGCGGCTGCCTTCTGCCAAGGTGATGGCCTATACCTATCTGACGCCAAGCTGGGTGATCCTGTGGGAGATTGCGCTGGGCCACACCGCGCCACCGGGTCTCGTGCTGATCGGTGTGGCGATGTCGGTGATCGCCTTGGTGATGCTGCTGGAAGGGGCTGCCAAGGCGCAGCGGGCCGGAGCCTGATCGTTCGCCTTGATGGACATCAAGGCAGACTGGTATTGGGCTGCTACCGTGCAGGGCAGGGAATGCGCCCCAGGTAGTTAGGAGCGTGAAATGTTCAAGCATATTGTGGTGCCGATTGATCTGCGCCTGCCGGACCCAGTGCCAAAGGCGATGAATGTGGCAATGGAATTGGCCGGTATAGAGGGCGCACGGTTGACGCTGGTCAATGTGACGGGCGGCCATACCGGCGAAACGCTGGACGGCGAGACCGCAGCGGAAGCAGTTGTCATGCTGGCACGGCAGGTTGAGGAGAAGATTGCCGAGCGTTCGGAGGGGGTGAAAGTCGAGGGGATTTCAGTGCGTTCAAACGACGTGGCGGCAGAAGTGGATTCCATTCTTGCCCGAACTGTCGAGGAAATCGGCGCTGATCTTGTGGTGGCGGGAAGCCACGCGCCACGGCTGATGGATCATATCTTCTCGTCACATGCCGGGTATCTCGTGAGACATTCGAAAGCGTCGGTTTTTGTGGTGCGCTAAGCCCCTTGCTAGCCGCCGTCCCGGTCTGCCAGCTCCGCTTCCAGAAAGCGCTCGAAGGCATCAAGATTGACCGGTTCGAACTGACCGAACCCTTGCATCCAAACAGAGGCAGCCTGCATTGCGTCGGGCTGCAGCTTGCACCATTTCACCCGGCCGCGTTTTTCCTGCGCGATTAGTCCGGCGCGGGTCAGGATGGTCAGATGTTTGGAGATGGCGGCGAGCGACATCTCGAAAGGCTCCGCCACATCTGTGACTGCCATGTCATCCTCCAGGAGCATGGTGAGGATTGCCCGGCGAGTCGGGTCAGCCAGCGCTGCAAAGACGGTGTCGAGTGGATCGCTCATGCCTGACAGTCCTAAAGGGCAAGAACCGGGTCGACAATCCTGCAAAACATGCGATGGATCAGCGTGCGGCATGCTGGAGGGCGGTGGATATGGCTTTGCGCTATTGGGCGGTGATTTTCGTTCTCGGCATCGGCTGGGGCATGTCGTTCATGTTCAACGCCATCCTGCTGCGTGAGCTGGGGCCGTTGTCGGTGTCCATGGGGCGGGTCGGTTTCGGTGCGCTGGGCTGCTGGGTCTATGTGCTGGCGGCGCGCAAAAAGGTGCCTGGCCGGCCCGGACGCTGGCTGGCGCTGTTTGGCTTCGGGGTGCTCAGCTATGCAGGGCCGTTTGCCTTTTATGCGCTGGGTCAGCAGCATATCGCCAGTGGCGTGGCGGGGATTGTCAACGCAACCACGCCGGCTCTGGCAGTGGTGGTTTCGCATTTCTGGCCCAGCGGTGAGCGGGCCTCGGCTCTGAAATCTCTGGGAGTGATCTGTGGCTTCCTGGGCATTGTTCTCTTGTCGCTGCCGCTGCTGCAGGGTGGCCAATCCTCGGAAGTCTGGGCTGTGCTGATTACCCTTTGTGCGCCGCTGTGCTATGCGTTTTCGGTCAATTTCGCGCGCAGCTTTCGGGATATGGATCCGGTGGTGCTGGTGGCCATTGCACTGACCGGCGCTACAGTTGCGATTGCCCCGCTGGCCATCTGGAGCGAGGGGCTGCCGCATGTCACGCGGATGGAGACCTGGGCGTCCCTGTTCGTGATCGGCTTTGTGCTAACCTCTGCTGCTTTCATCGCCTTTTTCTGGGTGCTGCCCAAAGTGGGGCCGACCAATATCACTATGCCGACCCTGATTGCGCCGGTCTCAGCGTTGTTGCTGGGAACCTATGTGCTGAAAGAGCCGCTGCTAAGCGAGCATCTGTGGGGCATGGCTGCGATCCTTCTGGGGCTTTTGCTGATCGACGGGCGGATCGTCCGTTGGCGGTGGTAAAAACGCCCTCCGGACAAAATCAACCTTTTGGTTGAATATGGATTCCGGACCCGTTTTGCGTCGACAGCGGCTGCGGCAGAGCGGCGCGGCTCTCCGGGCTGGATTTTATTATATTGAATAACAGTGTCTTAGGTCGCATTTAAATCTTCAATCCTTGTAATTGACTCCTAAGCCCCTTGGCCTTAGCACCCTGCATAGAAATTCGCGTGAGGATGGCGCCCGTGACCGATGACGACCAAAAGCAGCGCATGGCGCAGCTGGAGGAGAAATTGGCAGCGGCGCGTAAGGCCCAAGAGCCCAAGCCGCGCGTGGATGAGCATTATTCCCTGGCCAATCAGGCCTGGCGGATGGTGATTGAATTGGTGGCTGGTCTCGGGATCGGCTTTGGCATCGGATACGGGCTGGACCATCTGTTTGGAACCCTGCCTATCTTCATGGTGCTGTTTGTAATGCTGGGCCTGGCGGCTGGAGTGAAGACGATGCTTCGCACCGCGCAAGAGATCCAGGAACAGAAACTGGCCGAAGAGGCCGAAAAAAATACGCAAGACCGGGGCTGATCCGACGGGATCAGGCTCTGGCGACAGGAGAAGCGGACCGATGGGCAAAATTTTCTTTTACGCAGCTCTGGCACTGGTAGTTGTGTCGGGTCTGATTTTCGCTCCGGCGGAAGCAAAGCTGGCGATCCACCCGATGGACCAGTTCCAGGTGAGCGCGCTGTTCGGCGATCACATCTCCTGGTACACTCCGACCAATGTGACCCTGTGGATGGCCCTGGCGGTTGCTGCTGTGTTTGCGCTGCTGGTTCTGGGGTCTTCGCGCCGCGCCATCGTGCCGGGCCGCGCCCAATCGGTTGCGGAACTGGCTTATGGCTTCATCTACAAGATGGTTGAAGACGTTGCCGGCAAGGACGGCGTCAAGTTCTTCCCCTATATCATGACCCTGTTCATGTTCATCGTGATGGCCAACTTCCTGGGCCTGATCCCCGGCTCCTTCACCACCACCTCGCATATCGCTGTGACTGCGGTTCTGGCGGCGCTGGTCTTCTTCACTGTGACCATCGTTGGTTTCGTAAAGAACGGCGTTGGCTTCCTGGGTCTGTTCTGGGTGTCGAGCGCGCCGTTGGCGCTCCGCCCGATCCTGGCCATCATCGAATTGATTTCCTACTTCGTGCGCCCGGTCAGCCACAGCATTCGTCTGGCTGGCAACGTGATGGCTGGCCACGCGGTTCTGAAAGTGTTCGCAGGCTTTGCCGCAGCGCTGGGCATGTTCAGCTTCCTGCCGATCTTTGCCATCACCGCGGTTTACGCACTCGAAGTTCTGGTGGCCTTCATCCAGGCCTACGTCTTCACCATCCTGACCTGCGTGTACCTGAAGGACGCACTGCACCCGAGCCACTAAGGCCAGGATCTGAAAGCTTACCGGGCGGCGCCCACAAGGCCCTGCCCAAACTAGAAATCACCACATTCCATCGTAAGGAGAGAAATCATGGAAGGCGATATCGCACAACTCGGTCAGTTCGTCGGCGCAGGTCTGGCAGCAATCGGTTCCGGCGCAGCCGCAATCGGTGTGGGCCACGTGGCTGGCAACTTCCTGGCAGGCGCTCTGCGCAACCCGTCGGCAGCTGCCGGCCAGACCGCAACCCTGTTCATCGGCATCGCGTTTGCAGAAGCACTGGGCATCTTCTCGTTCCTGGTCGCTCTGCTGCTGATGTTCGCCGTCTAAGACCTTAGGAACCTATTTCCTTACGGCCGGGCAGTGCAGAACCTGTGCTGCCCGGTGTAACGGCAAGTTCCTGGGAGGACGACATGGCATCAAATACGCAAGAGGCAGCACACGGCGGCGGTTCCGCAATGCCGCAGCTGGACTTCTCGACCTTCGGGAACCAGATCTTCTGGCTCGTGGTCGCGCTGGTTGTGATCTACCTCATCCTGTCGCGCATCGCGCTGCCTCGCATTGCGAGCGTGCTGGCCGAGCGTCAGGGGACCATCACCAACGACCTGGCAGCGGCTGAAGACTTGAAAGCCAAGGCTGTCGAGGCCGAAAACGCATATAACAAAGCTCTGGCGGATGCCCGTGCGGAAGCGCAGCGGATCGCTGCCGAGACCCGTGCAGAAATTCAGGCCGGGCTGGATGAGGCAATTGCCAAAGCAGACGAACAGATCTCTGCCAAGGCGGCTGAATCCGAAAAAGCAATCGCCGAGATCAAAGCCGGCGCGCTGGAAAGCGTGAAGGCTGTGGCCACCGATACCGCAGATGCGCTGGTGACTGCACTGGGCGGAACCGCAGATGCAGACGCAATTGCTTCGGCAGTTGCCGAGCGGACGAAAGGATAAGGACATGCGCAATATTCTCGCTCTTGCCCTGACACTTGGCGCGGCTTCACCTGCATTCGCAGCCGGCGGTGGCATGGACCTGTCCAACACCAATCTGGTTGTTGCGCTGGCGTTCATTCTGTTCATCGGCATTCTTTTGTTCGCCAAGGTGCCGTCGCTGCTGGCTGGCCAGCTCGACAACCGTGCCGACGGCATCCAGAAGGAACTGGACGAAGCCCGTGCTCTGCGTGAAGAGGCCCAGACCGTTCTGGCGTCCTACGAGCGCAAGCAGCAGGAAGTTCAGGCTCAGGCTGATCAGATCGTGGCTGCTGCCCGTGACGAGGCTGCCCGTGCAGCTGAACAGGCCAAGGCTGATCTGCAAACCTCCATCGCCCGCCGTCTGGCGGCTGCTGAGGAGCAGATCGCTTCGGCAGAAGCTTCGGCTGTGAAGGAAGTTCGCGACCAGGCGATCTCCATCGCTGTTGCAGCTGCGGATCAGGTGATCGCCAAGCAGATGACCGCCGCTGAGGCCAACAAGCTGATCGACGCCGCCATCGCGGATGTGGACGCCAAGCTGCACTAAGCATTGGCTGACACAGACAAGTTAAAAGAACCCGGTCCGAGTGGCCGGGTTTTTTGTTAGGAAGTGGGCGCTTTGAGCCCAAATTGCAGAATGCTGCGGCGAGTATGTACGTCAGCTTTGCCGCAATCGGACCAGGCTACACGGATCGTCAAAGCTTGCTGTTTGATCCCATGGTTTGATGGTGTGATCCATTTGTTGGAATGGAAAGAAGCATTCTGGGAAAATTCGTCACGGCACCACCACGACCAGGCTCGCCGTCAGAGCCACAATACAGAGATCGCAAAGCCGAGCCTCGGAAGTCGTGCTCAACCATTTTCAGCAAAGAAGAGGAAGCCGAAACGGCAGCAGTTCAAGTGCTCCTCGATTGGCGTCTTATCCCTTCGACATTGTCGAGGTCAGGACTGAAGAGAGGAAACAGCATCTCTTTGTGGCTATCGAGCGTACCAGAAAGTTAGCCGTTGCCCAGCTGGTAGAGAAAGCCAATCGCAAGACCACCTGGGAGTTTCTTGACGACCTCCCTGAGGCCGTGCCTAGCTAGATCCTGACGGATTACGCCATCCAGTTCGCAGAGCAGCCGCGCAACCGGAACACAATCTTTTCTCAGCTGATGCGGTTCAACCTGATCCGTCACGGCAATAGGATTGAACATCCCCCGACCATACCGAACCACCCATGGGCCAACGGTCGGGTTAAAAGGATGAACTGCACGATCAAGGACGCCACGGCCAAACGGTCTTGCTACACAAGCCACGCGCAGCTTCGAATACACGTCGCGGACTTTCTGGACGCCTACAGGCTTGCTTGTCGCTTGACGACAGCCATCGGACTGCCCCCCTACGGATACATCTGCAGAAACTGGACATCAGAGCCAGATCGTTTCATCCTGACCCTATCCATCGGATGCCGGGACTAGCGCCTAGGCGTCGGTCCCGGGTGATTTTCTGGAGCCGTTACCATGATCACATTTCAATTTTTGATCACTGCTTTTATCGTCGTCCTCGCGCCTGGCACGGGGGTTATCTACACTCTCGCGCTGGGTCTTGGCCAAGGCAGGCGGGCCTCAATATGGGCGGCCCTTGGCTGTACAATCGGTATCGTGCCGCACCTTGCTGCCGCAACGCTCGGGTTGGCTGCTGTGCTGCACAGCTCGGCGCTGCTGTTTCAGGTCGTCAAGGCCGCGGGTGTTGCCTACCTTCTTTACCTTGCCTGGCAGGCGCTGCGCAGCGGCGGCGCGCTGGCGGTGACGTCCAAACGCACCACCCAGCCCGTCTGGAAAATCGCCTGGCGCGGCGCCCTGATCAATATCCTGAATCCCAAACTGTCCGTCTTTTTCCTGGCGCTTCTGCCGCCTTTTTTGAGCGGCAACCCATCCAGTTCCACACTGGAAATGTCAGTACTGGGGCTGGTTTTCATGGCTCTGACCTTTGCCATCTTTGTGCTCTATGGGCTGTTCGCCGCCCAGGCCCGCAGCTATCTTCTGAGCAGTGAGCGTGTACTGACGTGGCTGAACCGCGGATTTGCTGCCGTCTTTGCTGGCCTCGCCGCCCGGCTAGCAATGGAGCGCGCCTGACCAAATTATCCGGAGGTCGCCAGATGAGTGACGACAGAACCATCAGCGTCTACAATGACCGTGCGGCAGACTACGCTGAGCTGGTCACCAGCAGCAAGGACAGTGGAGAGGAAGCAGATTTCCACGCCTTCACGTTCCGCCTTCCGAAAGATGGCACCGTTCTAGACCTTGGCTGCGGTCCTGGTCACTGGGCCGCGCGGCTCCGGGATGCAGGCTTTCGCGTGGCCGCGCTTGATGCTTCGCCGGAAATGGCTGAAGCTGCCCGGGCGGCTTACGGGATTGAAGTCATTACCGCCGGATTCGAGGCCTTGGATGCAGAGGCGGTGTTCGACGGCATCTGGGCCTATTTCAGCCTGCTGCATGTTCCGCGGGCGGAGCTTGCTATCCACTTGTCCTCTGTGCACCGGGCCCTGCAGCCCGGCGGAGCTTTCTGCCTGTCGATGAAACTGGGCCAGGGCGAAGGCCGTGATGATCTGGGGCGGTTCTACGCCTACTACAGCGAAGAAGAGCTGCTGGGAAAACTCAAAGCCGCTGGTTTTACAATTCTTGGCTGCCGCCACGGCCATGTCAAAGGACTGGCTGGCACCGGCGAAGACTTCGTAGTACTGACGGCGCATGCCTGATTTATTTGCTTATACCGACGGCGCCTGTTCTGGAAACCCCGGCCCCGGCGGCTGGGGCGTACTGCTGCGCGCCATGGACGGTGACACCATCGTCAAAGAAAAAGAACTGCAGGGAGGCGAAGCGGAGACCACCAACAACCGAATGGAGCTCCTGGCGGCAATCAACGCGCTGGAAAGCCTGGCGCGGCCATCGACGATAACCGTAGTCACCGATTCTGCCTATGTGAAAAACGGCGTCACTGGCTGGATCTTCGGGTGGAAGAGGAACGGTTGGAAAACCTCCAGCAAGAAACCGGTGAAGAACGTTGAGCTGTGGCAGCAACTGGACGCAGCGCAGGCCCGCCACAAGGTGACCTGGGAATGGGTCAAGGGACACGCAGGCCACCCGGAAAACGAACGCGCGGATGAGCTGGCCCGGGCTGGCATGGCGCCTTTCAAGAAAAAGAAAAGCGCTTGATGCACGAGGGGTGCAGATGACCTTTCTGGCACTGCTGGACTATGCTTCGGTGCTGGTCTTTTCCCTTTCCGGCGCGCTGGTGGCCAGCCGGGCGCAGCTGGACATCGTCGGCTTTGCCTTTGTCGCCTGCCTGACTGCGCTCGGCGGTGGCACCCTGCGCGACTTGCTTTTGGACCGCAATCCGGTGTTCTGGATTGCCAATTCCAACTACATCCTGTTGGCTGCCCTGGCTTCGGTGGCAGTATTTTTTACTGCACATCTGCTGGAAAGCCGCCTGCGCTGGGTTGTCTGGCTCGACAGTTTCGCGCTGGCCATCGCAGTTTCTGCAGGCACCGGCACCGCTGTCGCACTGGACAGCCCGCCAGTGATCACCGTGCTGATGGGCATGGCCACTGGCACCATGGGCGGGCTGATGCGTGATGTGGTCTGCAACGAAGTGCCGTTGGTCCTGAAACAGGGCGAACTTTACATCTCCTGCGCGATGGCAGGCGCAATGACAGCAGTTCTGGGCATCTGGCTGGGGCTGGAACTAGGGCTTTCGCTGATAGCCTGCGCCGGCGTCTGCTGGAGCCTGCGCGCGGGGTCGATCCTGTTCGGCTGGCACCTTCCGGTCTACAAAAGCCGCCCGCCGCGCAGCTAAGTCGGGTTTCATCCGGGTATGCGGTTGCCTTTCACGGTTTGAAGAAACGCCCGGCCTTCCTCGCTCAGCCTGGCCTTGCGCCCACGGCGGCGATGCCAAATCTGGGCAGCCTCATGGTATTCGCGCAGCTTGCTGTCCTGCAGCAGCTCCTCTTTGATTTGCAGTGCTGCGGTGAAATTATCCGCCAGCCGACGATCTTCTACCTCGTTTTTGTTGAATTTCTGCCAATAGTCGGCCTCCATCGTTGACCGAAAATGGTTGGCCCTTCCCCGTGCCTTCTTGTTCAGGAAACCGTCGCGCGAGCGCAGCGCATAATGGTTGAGCTGCGCTGCAGAATAACCATAGCTGTCCCGGACGTATAACGCCCCTTCAATGTCAGCCTCCTTCAGTGGGGTGCCATCGGCCAACTGCCAGTTTATCCCCTCGGGCCCGGCAGCAAGAAAGGGACGGTGTACGCCAATTCGGTTAAACTTTCCGTTGTTGCGGTAGGCAGTCTTGAAAAACCTGTGTTCATCCGGGCGCCCTTCTTCAGGTTCAGCCCGGACAAAAGTCTGGGGAACCGGCGGATGGTCGGCCTGCCCAATGTTGGCATTGCCAAAAATGCGCCAGACAAAGGAAACCGCGTCCACCTCCGCGTCGGCCCGCTCTGCCAGCAGTCCGGTGAGCGAACCATCGCCCGAGTTGACAAGCAGGTACTCATCGACATCCACCACCATGACCCAATCGGCTGCAGCGACCTTGGGCTCGGACTCTGCCCACATCAGCGCGCTTTTTTGCGGCCCCCGGCGCATCACACGGCTGAAACGGTGCTCAATCACCCCCATGCGGTGCAGGCAGCGCAGGATGTGGTCGGTCGGATCCGAGCAATCGTTCGTAAAAACAACGAAATCACTGACGCCAATGGATTTATAGTGGCTAATCCAGTCGAGAATGTAAGGGCCCTCGTCCTTCATGGAGGTCACGACCACCACGTTCGGCGAACCTGCCCAGCCGCTGTTCTGTGTCATCTTAAATAGCGCTCTCTGCCTCGGTATCCGCCATTTTTGGCGTGGTTAATAAAATGTTAACGATAATACAAAATGGTGCATCAGGAATTTCCGGCTCCCCTTAAGGCTGTGACATGAATGCCTCAGCGGGAGTCACCTTCTGCCATAGCGTTGCCAAAGCCATATCAGTGCAAGGGCGCCCAGCACTGCGCCAATGAAACCCGCCATCAACCCCATCACTGCCAGCAGTGCCCGTAGCACCAGGCCGCCCACCAGCGCCCCGGCCATGCCGATGCAGACCGTGGTGATGATATCGGTTTCCAGCTTCATCAACCGGGTTGCCAGGAAACCGGCGGCGGCACCGATGACGATCAGAGCTAGGATTGGCATCAGGCCCTCCAGTTACAGGCGGCTGCCCTTCTGAACCGGGAAGCCACGCAGGAATACATCCGGATCCTGCGCGCTTTTGCCCGCCCGTTGCAAGCGCAACAGCTGCACCGCGCCCGCACCGCAAGCCACGGTCAAAGCATCATCCAGAACTTCTCCGGGTGTGCCCTGGCCCTCAGCGAGTTTCGACAACAGCAATTTCACCCGCTGGCCCTCAATTTCGCACCAGGCGCCCGGGAAAGGGGACAGGCCGCGGATTTTTCGGTCCACGTCTGCGGCGGGCCGGGTCCAATCAATCTGCGCCTCTGCCTTGTCGATTTTTTCGGCATAGATGACGCCTTCGTTCGGCTGAACCTCTGGCACCAGATCCGGCAGATGGGTCAGTGCTTCGACGATCAGGCCCGCGCCCATTTCTGACAGACGGTCATGCAGCTGCGCGGTGGTTTCTTCCGCTCCTATAGCAGTGGCATCACGCAGCAGTACCGGGCCCGTGTCCAGCCCCGCCTCCATCTGCATGATGCAGATGCCGGTCTTTGCATCCCCTGCCATGACTGCCCGGTGAATCGGCGCCGCGCCACGCCAGCGCGGCAGGAGGCTGGCGTGAATGTTCAGACAGCCCTGCGCGGGCGCATCCAGCACCGGTTGCGGCAGGATCAGCCCATAGGCAACAACCACGGCAACATCCGCATTGAGCGCGGCAAAGTCCTGCTGCTCGGCGTCGCCTTTCAGCGAGACCGGATGGCGCACCTCCAGCCCCAAGGCCGCGGCGCGAGCGTGGACGGGTGTCGGGCGGTCCTTCTTGCCGCGGCCTGCAGGCCGGGGAGGCTGGCTGTAAACGGCGGCAATCTCGTGCCCGGCCTCGACCAGCGCGTCCAGCACCGGCACTGAGAAGTCTGGCGTTCCCATAAAGATAATGCGCATCGCAGTTCCCCGTCCCAGCCCCATTGCCATACCGCAAGATTGGCGGTGTTTGTCTGTGTCAGCACAGGTTCGCGCGCGCCCTGGGGGCGGGGGTGGACGCGAACCGGATCGCAGGTGATCCGGAAATGGGGATCAGCCGTTCAGTTTTTTTGCCTTGCGGATCAGCATGTCGCGCTTCACCTTGCTGAGGTGATCAAAGTACAGTTTGCCGTTCAGATGATCGATCTGATGCTGCACCGAGGTCGCCTCTATCCCGACAAAGTCCTTGCGATCCACCATGCCCTGCTCGTTCAGGAAACGGACAGTCACTGCACGCGGGCGTTTGATTTTGGCAGACACCCCGGGCAGGTTTGGGCTGGCCTCGTCGTGTTCACGCAGTTCAATCGAGGAATGCAGGATTTCAGGATTCGCCAGCTTCACCGCCCTGCCGCGTTCAGAGGAGCCATCCACCACCGCCAGTCGCAGCATCACGCCGATCTGGTTGCCCGCCAGGCCGACACCCGGCATCGCATCCATGGTATCTACCATGTCCTTCCAGATTTCGCGGATCTCGTCTGTGATTTCAGTCACTTCTTCGGCCTTGGAACGCAGGCGCTTGTCAGGCCAGGGCAGGCAGGTGCGGACAGTCATGTCTGGTATTCCCTCAGGCGCGGGCGCGTTCGCGCTTTAGCTTCTGCATTTTGCGGGTGATCATCTGGCGCTTCAGCGGCTTCAGATGATCAATGAACAGCTTGCCGTTCAAATGGTCGATCTCATGCTGCACGCAAGTCGCCCACAGCCCATCAAAGGTTTCGCGCTGTGCTTTGCCGTCACGGTCCATCCATTCGACCTCAACCACCTTGGGCCGGGTCACTTCTGCATATTGGTCCGGGATCGACAGGCAGCCTTCCTCATAGACATTGGTTTCACCCGAAGAGGAAATGATCTCAGGATTGAACATCACCAGCGGACGCGGTTCATCGTCGTCTTCCTTGACGCAATCCAGCACGATCAGCCGCTGCAAGATACCGATTTGCGGCGCTGCCAGGCCGATACCGGGAGCGCCATACATGGTTTCCAGCATGTCATCCGCCAGCACGCGCAAATCATCGCTCAGGTCCGGCACAGGCACGCAGACCTTTTTCAGGCGGGGGTCGGGATGGATCAGGATCGGTCTTTTCATGGCTTTCATTTATGCGATCAGCAGAGGTATCGCAACGCCCCCCTTGCGCCCCGCGCTGCAGCGATTAGCTTCGCTTGCGACCATATGGGAGTTCACCACATGAATTTTGACAAACCCACAGACCGCTGCGGCACCCACAGCTCTAAATGGGACAAGATGGAGCAGCTGTTCGGCGTCTCCTCCGACGACGGCCTGGCGATGTGGACAGCAGATTCGGACTATGAAACCGCGCCTTGTGTCATCGAAGCCGTCAAAAAGGCCGCAGAACATGGCGTCTTTGGCTACTCCTGGCAGCACCCGGAATACCTGCAGGCGGTGCAGTGGTGGATGAAGACCCGGCATAACTGGGAGATCGAGACCGACTGGATCCTGACCACCCAGGGCCTGGGCAACGCGATTGCGCTTTGCCTTGATGTGTTGAGCGCCCCCGGCGATGGCGCGGTTATCTTCTCGCCTGTGTACCATGAGTTCGCCTACAAGGTGAACAAGGCCGGTCGCAAGGTGGTGGAATGCCCGCTGGTGCGAGACGGCGATGACTATATCGTCGATCTGGATGACGCCCAGTCGCGGCTGGACGGGTCTGAGAAACTGCTGCTGTGGTGCTCGCCCCAGAACCCTTCGGGCCGGGTCTGGACGCCGGAAGAACTGCGCGCGGTGGCCGATTTTGCCAAGCGCAACGGGCTGATCCTGGTATCAGACGAAATCCACCACGATCTGGTCTACCCGGGCCACACCTTTGTCCCGATGGACGTGGCTGCCCCTGACGCGCGTGCCTGGACCATCACCCTGACCGCCGCCTCCAAAACCTTCAACATCGCAGGCCAGCGCACTGGCAACATGATCATCGCCGACCCGGACTTGCGGGCAAAGATGCGCAACCGTCTCAACACGCTGGACTATGACCCGAGTTCTCTTGGCGTGGCGATGATCACTGCAGCCTATTCGCCCGAAGGCGCGGAATGGGTAGATGCACAGATTGCGCATCTGGAAGGCAACAGAAAACTGTTTGATGAGACCGTAAACGCACTGCCCGGCCTGAAGTCATTGCCGCTGGCCTCTACCTACCTGGCTTGGGTAGATTTCTCTGGCACCGGCATGAGCCGCGAAGAATTCGTCAAGCGCCTGCGCGAAGAGGCCAAGATCGCGACCTCGCCCGGCGACGGTTTCGGCGCTGGCGGCGTGTTTATGGAACGCTTCAATCTGGCAACCCAGCGGTCGCGCGTGGAAGAAGCCTGTCGCCGCCTGACGGCAGCTTTCTCGGACCTGCAATAAAATGAAGCGCCTGCTGCGCCTTTTGGGGCTGGTTATTCTGACCGGTGCCGTCTGGATGGCATGGCAGGCCTTTGCCCCACACCCGTTGCCGCCGCCACAGGCCGCTGCAGTGGAGCAGATCGACCGTATTCTGATCGAGAAATCCGCAAGGCGGCTGACGGCCAGCCGCGGCGGCGAAACCGTGCTGGAATTTCCTATAGCACTGGGGTTTGACCCCAGCGGGGACAAGTTTCAGGAAGGGGACGGCAAAACGCCAGAAGGGGTCTTTCAGATCGACCGGCGCAATCCGAACAGCGCTTATCATCTGTCGCTGGGCATCAACTATCCACAGCCTGCAGACATGGCGCAGGCCCGGGCTGCAGGTGTCAGTCCCGGTGGTGATATCTTCATTCATGGCCAGCCGAATTCAGTGGGCAATTTGATCACCCTGCCAGGCAATTGGACCGCCGGCTGCATCGCTGTCAGCAATGAACAGATGGAAACGCTCTGGCGTCTGACGCAGCTCGGGACAGAAGTGGAAATCCGCCCCTAAGCCTGTCTGACCCTGCTTCAGATCTTGCCCTGCGACTGATCAAAGGGGATCAGCCCAGCAGGTGAATCCGGGGACTTGTAGAAATCCAGCGGCGCCCTGTCGGCAGCAGGCGTCGCGCGTTTGAATTCATAGCACATCTCGCCGCCCTCTTCCTCACCGGCGACGATCAGGCATTGCGAGACATGGCGGGCGCCATCATAGATATCGACCAGCCCGCGCAGCATCGGCGCAGTGTCCGTTTCGACCGAGAACCCGGTCTTCCACAGGCGCAGCACCGGATACAGCTCATTGTCCGCCATCACCCGCAAACGGCTTTTGCGCCGCATCCCCTGCAGGCGGGCAGTATCAAGCGCTTCCTGCACGGCTTTGGGTACATAAGTATTCATATCAGCGGCCTTCCAAATGCGTGACGTTTCTCAGTCCTTCTTTCAACGGTGCGTCACAAATGGATAAAATCAAGTGAACATTTTTGGAAATTTGACGGGCGCGCAATTTTGTTACTGCTGTGCAATGGCGCAGAAGCCCTGCGCGCATCAGTGCATAGGCGCGGAGGGGTGGCCTGCTTATGCTTATTTCAACACAGCAGCGGGAGCACCGGCAATGGGCCTTTTGATCGACGGCAAGTGGCACGACAAGTGGTATGATACCAAATCCACTGGCGGCGCCTTCAAACGCAGCGAATCGCAGTTCCGAAACTGGATCACCGCCGATGGCAGTACCGGCCCCGGCGGCTCTGGCAGTTTCGCGGCTGAAAGCGGGCGTTATCACCTATATGTCTCGCGGGCCTGCCCCTGGGCCCACCGCACCCTGATCTTCCACAAGCTGAAGGGGCTGGAGCCGCATATCTCCGTCTCCACGGTACACCCGGACATGATGGAGGAAGGCTGGACCTTCGAGACAGATGATCACGGCGCTACTGGGGATGCGCTGTTCGGCAGTAGCCGCATGCATCAGATCTATACCCGCGCCGATGCCAGTTATACTGGCAGGGTGACGGTACCGGTGCTGTGGGACACACAGCAGAACACCATCGTTTCCAACGAAAGTTCCGAGATCATCCGCATGTTCAATTCGGCCTTTGACGGGATCACCGGCAATACGGACGACTACTGGCCCGAAGAATTGCGCGAGCCGATCGAGGCCGTGAATGCCCGCATCTACAGCACTGTTAACAATGGCGTTTACAAATGCGGCTTTGCCACCACGCAAGAGGCCTATGACGCAGCAGTAGAGCCGCTGTTTGCAAGCCTGGACTGGCTGGAGGATCTGCTGTCGCAGCACCGCTACCTGTTGGGAGCACGCATCACTGAGGCCGACTGGCGGCTGTTCACCACGCTGTTGCGTTTTGATCCGGTCTATCATGTGCATTTCAAGTGCAACCGGAAACGGCTGGTAGAATACCCGAACCTCTGGGCTTATGTGCGCGAGCTTTACCAATGGCCGGGCGTGGCGGAAACCGTGGGTATGCAGCACATCGTACGCCACTATTACTACAGTCATGTCACCATCAACCCGCACCGGATCACCCCCATCAATCCGGATATCAACTGGCGGGAACCGCACCGGCGAGGCTAATGGCATCCCCCCAAAAATAGGGAGTTCACGCACCGCTCAGCATAGGGTAATACGCGCCTTGCCTCAGATGGCGTCCGGCGCAGTCCGGAGCGAACTTTCACCGGTGGTGACCGCGATGCATGACCTCTCTCACGACCCTGCACCCCAGCCCCGCGATCATGGCGGCAACCTGAGCGCAGCCATGGCCGAGTTCGGCGGCACCCGCAGCGGCTGGATCGACCTGTCCACCGGCATCAACCCCCAGCCCTATCCGTTACCGGACTTTGACGCCAGTGACTGGGGTGCCCTGCCGGATGCGGACGCGCTGGAAGATCTGGAACGGGCCGCACGCGCCTTTTGGAAAATACCAGAGGAGGCCGCCGTTCTGGCCGCGCCCGGCGCCTCCGCCCTGATTGCCGCTATTCCTGCACTGGCAGAACCCCGCTGGGTACAGATCTCAAAGCCAACCTACAACGAACACGCCGCCGCCTTCGAAGCCCGCGGCTGGATCGTCAGGGTGCACGGCCCCGCCGAAGCCAAGGTTGCGGTGCACCCGAACAATCCGGATGGCCGCCTGTGGGAAGAGGGTAAGCTCTCTGCGCCCCTGACCATCATCGACGAAAGCTTTTGCGACATCTGCCCGGACCAAAGCCTGATCCACATGGCGGCCCGCCCCGGTGTCGTGATGCTGAAAAGTTTTGGAAAATTCTGGGGGCTGGCCGGCCTGCGGCTGGGTTTTGCCATTGGCGACCCCAACCTGATCGCCCAGCTGTCCACCTGGCAAGGTCCTTGGGCGGTGTCCGGCCCGGCTCTGCGCACCGGCGCGCGGGCTTTGCAGGATCACACCTGGGCAGAAGCCTCCCGCAACCGTCTGCATCAGGATGCCACCCGCCTGGACAAGCTGATGCTTGCAAAAGGTGCCGAGCTGGCGGGCGGCACCGGTCTGTTCCGGCTTTACGAAGTGGACGATGCCGCCACCTGGCAGCGAAATCTGGCCCGTAGCCATATCTGGAGCCGCATCTTCCCCTATTCCCGCACCTTTTTGCGTCTGGGCCTGCCGCCCGCTGATGGTTGGGACCGGCTGGAGGCCGCCCTGTGACCACTGCCGCAATGCTGACAGTTGCGCTGCTTCTGGATGCTGTTTTTGGAGAACCGGACTGGCTGTGGTCGCGCTTGACGCATCCCGCCGTGGTGATGGGCAAGGTCGTTGATTTTCTGGACCGCAAGCTCAACTCCGGCTCTGGACGGCGCATCAAGGGGGCGCTGGCCGCCGCAGCTCTGGTTCTGTGCGGCATCATTGCAGGCAAACTGCTGGCCGCGCCAGGCACTTTGTTTGAAATTCTGGTTGCTGCCATTCTGATCGCCCAGCGGTCGCTGACAGACCATGTCGCCGCCGTTGCCCATGGCCTGTGCAGCGGCCTGGAAGACGGCCGCAAGGCAGTGGCAATGATCGTCAGCCGTGACACCGCCGGTATGACAGCCCCTCAGGCCGCCCGCTCCGCCATCGAGAGCGGCTCTGAAAACCTGTCCGACGGCGTCATTGCACCGGCCTTCTGGTTCTTGGTTGCCGGGCTGCCTGGGCTGATCGTTTACAAGATGGTCAACACGGCGGACAGCATGATCGGCTACCGTAATGAGCGCTATCAGGACTTCGGCTGGGCCGCCGCCCGGCTGGATGACCTGCTGAACCTGATCCCCGCCCGGCTGACCGGGCTGCTGATCGCCCTTGCCAGTGGCCAGCTGCCCCGCTGGCGCGCCATTGTCAAAGATGCCCGCAAGCACCGCTCTCCCAATGCAGGCTGGCCCGAAGCTGCAATGGCGCGGGCGCTGGACACATCGCTTGCGGGGCCGCGTTCTTATGACGGGCAGATGCGCGACTTCCCTTGGGTTCATGACACCGGCAGCAAAAGCGCTAGCGCCGGAACCATCACCCGTTCCGTTACGGTTCTTTGGCAGGCCTGGGGGCTTGCACTGGCCCTGACGGTTGCTATTGCTGTAATTATCTAGCACATAAGCCCCTATGGGAGCGGTAAGACCAAGGAACGCCAGAACTATGCGCCTATTGCCCTTTGTCCTCGTAGCGGCCCTGCTGCCCGCGGCGGCACGTGCCCAATGCGGCGGCGGATTTCAGAATTTTGTGAATCAGATGAAAGACGAGGCGGTCCAGGCCGGCTATGACACTGCTACGGTCAACGCCTTCTTTGCCGGTGCCCGACAGGATGACCGGGTGCTCAAAGCCGACCGTGGCCAGGGTGTGTTTCAAAAACCCTTCATCGATTTTTCCCGCCACTTGATCTCGCAGAACCGTCTGAAGCACGGCCGCCAGATGGCACAGAAACACGATGCCACCTTCCAGCGCATCGAAAGCACTTATGGCATCAACCGCGGCGTGCTGCTGGCATTCTGGGCGTTTGAGACTGACTACGGCGGCTATCAGGGCGATTTCAATACCCGCGATGCGCTGGTCACGCTGGCCCATGACTGTCGCCGCCCCGACCTGTTCCGGCCGCAAGTGTTCTCGGCATTGGAGTTGTTCAAACAGGGCAATTTCGACCCCAAACGCACCACCGGTGCCTGGGCGGGTGAAATCGGTATGGTGCAGATGCTGCCCGGCGACATTCTGGAGCATGGTGTCGATGCGGATGGCGACGGCAAGGTCAGCCTCAAGACTTCTGCCCCCGATGCGCTGATGTCAGGGGCACGGATGCTGTCTCACCTTGGCTGGCAGGCAGGTCAGCCTTGGCTGCAGGAAGTCACCATCCCCGAAGACCTGGACTTGTCGCTCAGCGGTACGGCCCAAAAGAAATCCGTGGCACAATGGCGTAAGCTGGGCGTTGCGGCGCGGGATGGCAGCCTGCCCGAAGGCACCATGCGCGCCTCTTTGCTGCTGCCGCAGGGCCACAAGGGCCCGGCCTTTCTCGCCTACCCGAATTTTGACGTCTACTTTGAGTGGAATCAAAGCTTCACCTATGTGCTGACGGCTGCGTATTTTGCCAATCGGCTGCAAGGGGCAGATGTCTATGATGCAGGTGCTCCTGACAGCGGCCTGACCAGCGCGCAAATGAAACAGCTACAGCAGAAACTGCAGGCCCGCGGCCATAATGTAGGCAACATTGACGGCATTCTCGGCGCCCGCACCCGCGTCGCTGTGCAAAAAGAGCAAAAACGGCTCGGCCTGCCTGCCGATGCCTGGCCTACGCCGGCACTGCTCAAGAAGCTTTAGCGGACAGGAAACCGCTCTCCTTTCTGGGTGACCAGGATCACCCGGGCACCGTTGCGCACATACAGGTCGCAGCGGTTGAAGCCATTGGTGAAATCCACGCAGATACTGCCGTCGCGGGCAATCCGGTAAGTGCCCCAGGCGGTGCCGCCGCCGTTCTCAGCTGAATATGTATAGGCGTAGGCGCCGTTGCGCCCGTACTGCGACTCGCCGCCGTCAAAAAACTGGAAAGATTGCCCCGGAAGCGCCTGCAGCTCCGCCTGTGCAAACGGAGTATCACCTGGGCGCAGCTGCCAATTTTCTGCCGCGGCACCGGCCGCTGCAAAACAAAGGAAAAGGGGCATGATCCATCTCATGCCCCTACCTTAGCGGTTGCTGCTGCAGCGCGCTGTCACGATCAGGTGACAGGCGCAGTTACCAGTCGATGAATTCCTCGAAGTCCTGCATCGCCCGGTTCCACTTGCCGACAGCCAGAGCGAAGTCATCCGACGTTATGCCGCTGTTCCCCAGCAGCACGTCCATTTCGATCCGGGCAGAGCCTTCCTCGGATACATAGGCACGGGCAAAGCGGTTGTTGGTATTCCATTCGTTGATCTTGGACAGCCGCACGCTTCCATCGGTCTGGTAGCCGGAGAAGAACTGGATCGCATCACAGTTGGTATTGTCTTCACAACCGTAATAGTAAACTGAGAAATCGTTGCCGTAGTATTCGACCTTCAGGTTCGGATCGCCGACGCTGTCAGTGGTCACTTCGACATTGGCACCTTCGTCTTTGAAGAAGTTGGCGACGCTTTCGCCAGTCTTGGCCACCACATTCTGCGCCATAGCGGCCGTCGGCAGTGTCAGCACCGCAGCTACGGCAATTGCTTTCTGAAATTTCATCTGTCACTCCACAAAACTTAGTCTTTGCAAACAGGCCACGGCTCAGATCCCCTCTGAGCCGGAGCTCACGCCACCATCGCCTCTGCCTTCTTGAGGTCAACCGAAACCAGCTGGCTGACGCCTTTTTCCTGCATGGTGACGCCAAACAGCCGGTCCATACGCGCCATCGTCACCGCATGGTGGGTGATGATCAGGAAGCGGGTATCGGTCTGACGGCACATCTCGTCCAGCAGATCACAGAAGCGGGTCACATTGGCATCATCCAGGGGGGCGTCGACCTCGTCCAGCACGCATATCGGCGCCGGGTTCGACAGGAACACCGCAAAGATCAGCGCCATTGCGGTCAGGGTCTGCTCGCCGCCTGAGAGCAGCGACAGCGTCGACAGCTTCTTGCCCGGCGGCTGGCACATGATCTCAAGCCCTGCGTCCAGCGGGTCATCGCTTTCGACCATCACCAGATTGGCCTCGCCGCCGCCGAACAGATGGGTAAACAGCATGGCAAAGCTGCTGTTCACCTGTTCGAACGCCGTCAGCAGCCGCTCTCTGCCTTCGCGGTTGAGGCTGGCAATCCCGTCGCGCAGGGTCTTTACCGCCCCTTCCAGATCAAGCTTCTCAGCCACCAGCGTGTCATGCTCGTTCTGCACCCCGCGGGCGTCTTCTTCGGCGCGCAGGTTCACGGCGCCCAGGGCATCACGCTGCCGCTTGTAGCGGTCCACGTCGTGTTCCAGATCGTCCGAGGCAGGCATTTCATCCGGCGACACGCCCAGCTTCTCCAGCAGTGCTTGCGGGGTAATCTGCTGCGCCTCGATGATCCGGCCTGCCGCCTGGGTCACCGCATCCTTGGCGGCATCGCTGCGTGCCTCGGACCGCGCCCTTGCCTCGCGTGCCTCAGAGGCCAGCCGCTCGCATTCGCGCTCCTTGTGGACCGCTTCGCGCAGTTCCGCCTCAGCCGCAATCAGCGTCTCGGTTGCGGCTGATTTGCGGCTTTCCGCCTCAGCGATTGCCTCATTCAGCTCTTCGCGTTTTTCGGCGATCTCCGCCGGAACCGCACCAGCCTCCTCCAGTTCCTCCTGCGAGGTCTCGCGGCGCTCGGCCAATTCCTCGATCCGCGCCTCTGCGCTTTCCAGACGATGGCGCCAGCCGGACAGTTCCTTGGTCACCTCCTGTGCGCGCTTGGTGCGCGCCTCGCCTTCGCGACGCAGTTCGTCATGGCTGGAGCGATGCGTCAGCATGGTGATCCGCGCTGCCTCCACCGACTGTTTGATGTCTTCCACAGAAGTGCGGGCCTGGTCCAGATCGCCAAGATCCCCCAGCGCCTTTTCAGCCTCTGTCAGCTGCAAACGCGCGTTTAGCGCGTCTTCCTCATGGCGTGACACGGCAATGCCGAGCGTCTCCAGCTTGCCCTCGGCCAGGTTGCGGTCAGCCTCGGCGCGGCTCAACGCCCGGGCAGCATCCGCCACCCGCTGGTCTGCCACCCGGCGCGCCTGCCGCGCGTTCTGGTCGGCCAGCGTCACCTCTTCCAGCTTTTGCAGCAGCATTTCATGTGCCGCACGGGCGCCGTCTGCCGTGGCGCTGACGCGCTCCATTTCCTGTTTCAGCGCCTCCAGCTTGTTCAGCTGTTCCAGTCGCAGCGCTGCGGCACTTGGCGCATCTTCGGCCCAGGCGCGGTAGCCGTCCCAGCGCCACAAATCGCCTTCGATCGTCACCAGCCGTTGGCCTGGGCGCAGCTGGGCCTGAAGGCCTGCGGCCGCATCGCCATCCACCAGGCCGATTTGCGCCACCCTGCGCGACAAAGCATCGGGGCCGGAGACGAACAGTGCCAGGGGCTGCACACCATCTGGCAGTGGCGCATCACTGTCATACCCAGACAGAGCAACCCAACCGGTTGGCCCGTCCGCATCTGCCAGCGGCGCGCGCAGGTCATCGGCCAGCGCCGCTCCCAGGGCCTTTTCATACCCCGGAGCCACCGTCAGCTCATCCAGAACCTGGCCGCCTTCGGCGGTGTCGCGCTCCACCAGCTTGGCCAGCGCCGTCGCTTCAGCGCGCAACGCGCCCAGTTCGCCCTCTGCCTCAGACCGCTGCGAACGTGCCTCTGCCTCGCGGGCCTGGGTCTCGGTGCGGGTCTCATCAGCTGCTTCCAGCGCTTCCTCAGCCAATTCCGAGGCCTCGCGCGCCTCTTCCTCAGCCACCACTGCAGCTTCGAATTTCTCCGCTGCCAGCCCCAGTGCTTGCTGCGACTCGCCTTGTGCAGCGCGCGCTTTTCCTGCCTCGTCCTCAGAGCGCCCCAGCGCACGCTGACAGTCCTCAACCGCACGCTGCGCTGACTGGTGACGGGCAGCGAGACGGGCCACATCCTCAGTCACTTGCGCCAAATGATCCTCGCGTGCCTGCAGGATCGAACCTGCATCGCGTGCAAGTTCTGCAGCCTCTGTCAGCTTTCCGTCATGGCCATCGCCTGCCTTGGACAGCTCACGCTGCTCCCACTCCAGCCGCTCGATGGTTTCGCCTGCGTCCTTGTTCAGGCCGGTCTCACGCTCAATGTCATTGCCCAGCTGCGCAATTCGGTTGCTGAGACGTTCGATGGTCTGGCGCGCCTGTGCCTCCTGATCACCCAGCGAGTCACGCTGCACCACCAGCCGCTGCAAGATGGCTGCCGCAATGGCTTCCTCCTCACGCAGGGGCGGCAGTTTTTCCTCAAATGTGCCGCGCTGTGCTGCCGCCGCGCGCACCAGCGCCTCCGCCTTGGCAGCCTGCTCGACCCGTACACGCAGCTCATCCTCGGAGGCCAGCCGCGCCTCATCCGCTTCGCGCCAGCGGCGATAGAGCAGCATACCTTCGGCCAGCCGCAGGTTTTCACCGATCTCGCGGTAACGCTGCGCCTGCCGTGCCTGTTTCGCCAGCTGAGCCAGCTGCGCCGCCAGCTGCTCTATCACGTCATCAACGCGCAGCAGGTTGGCCTCGGTGTTCTTCAGCTTCAGCTCCGCCTCGTGACGGCGCTGATAGAGGCCGGAAATCCCTGCGGCCTCTTCCAAGATACGCCGCCGCGCCTTGGGCTTGGCGTTGATCAGCTCAGCGATCTGCCCCTGTCGCACCAACGCTGGCGAATGGGCCCCGGTCGAGGCATCCGCAAACAGCATCTGCACATCGCGCGCCCGCACGTCTTTACCGTTGGATTTGTAGGCGCTGCCAACATCGCGGGTGATGCGGCGTACAATCTCCAGCGTATCCGCCTCATTGAAGCCCGAGGGCGCCAGCCGCTCCGAATTGTCGATATTCAGGCTGACTTCGGCAAAATTGCGTGCCGGTCGCGAGGAGGTGCCGGCAAAGATCACATCTTCCATGCCGCCGCCGCGCATCGCCTTGGCGCGGGTTTCCCCCATCACCCAGCGCAATGCCTCCAGAAGATTGGATTTGCCGCAACCGTTTGGACCCACAACCCCTGTCAGCCCATCGGCAATGATCAGTTCGGTAGGATCAACAAAGCTTTTGAAGCCGTTCAGCCTGAGCTTGGAAAACCGCAAAGCTGCCCCTTCATGATTCCGTATCGAGAAAGTTCAGCGGTTCCTATCCGTTGAGTCAACGCTGCGCACCCCCAAATCGGGACGAATTCGCCACAATCTCCACTATATCTTGTGGATAACCTACGGTTTCCGGCGGTGTTCTGCTTAGCCGTGCGTGAACGCCGACTGCGCAGGGTCACTTTGCTGTCCTGTCCCACCCGGTCACAGGCCAGACCGGGCCGACCCGCCCCCATGGGGCGACACAATTGCCCCCGCGCTAGCCTCTGCGACCCTCATTTCCTGGCACCAACGGCACGGTTTATGCACGTGAACGCCTAGATTGACCCTAACAGCCGCCCCAGCCGGGCAATTCCTTCCTCAATTGCCGTATGGTCGGAATTGGAGAAGCTCAGCCGGATTGTATTCCCGCCGCTGCCATCGGCGAAAAACGCCTGGCCAGGAACAAAGGCCACTCTCTCGGTCTCCAGTGACCGGGCCAGCACCTTCGCGCCGTCCATGCCTTTGGGCAGGGTAATCCAGACAAACATTCCACCCTCTGGCCGGGTCCAGCTCACATCTTTAGGCATGTGATCTTTCAGTGCCGCCAGCATCACATCGCGGCGGCGCTGATAGACCGCGCGCAACTGTTCGACATGCTTGTCGAAACAGCCCTCCGCAACGCCATGCACTGCCATCTGGTTGATGGTTGAAGTGTGCAAATCAGCCGCCTGCTTCAACAGTACCATCTGCGAGATCACCGGTTTGGCGGCCACCGCCCATCCCAGCCTCAAACCCGGTGACAACGTCTTGCTGAAGGAGCCGCAATAGACGGTCCGGCAATCCTCGATAGAGCCCTTCTGCTGCAGCTCCAGAGCCAGAACCGGCAGCACCGGTTCACCATCATAGCGCAGCGACTGATACGCCGCATCTTCGATGACGGCGCAATCCAGTTCCGCGGCCAGTGCCAAAAGCCTCAGACGCCCCTCCCGGTCCAGCGTCTCTCCTGTTGGATTGGCAAAGTCAGGCGACAGATAGGCAAATTTCACCGCGCCGGTTTCTGCCGCACCCTCTGTGTAACTTTCTGTCGTCCTGTTGCCATTCAAAGACAGCTGATCATAGCGTGGCTCATAAGCATTGAAGGCAGCCAGCGCACCCAAGTAGGTCGGCCAGCCGACCAGCGCGGTATCCCCCGGCGACAGGAACAGCTTGCCCAGATAATCCAGCGCCTGCTGCGAGCCCGAGGTGATCAGCACATTATCTGAATCGCAAACAATGCCGATCTTTGCCATCTCCTGCACAATCCACTGGCGCAGTGGCAGATAGCCTTCGCTGACGGAATACTGCAGCGCCTGTGCTTGCCGCTCGGGCGTCAGCGCAGCCTTGAACGCTTTGGCGAATTCATCTGCCGGGAACAGCGCCGGGTCCGGGATGCCGCCGGCAAAGGAAATGATGTCCGGCTGATCCAGCAGCTTCAGCAGCTCACGGATTTCGGACGCCTTCATCCGGCTGTTGCGGGTGGCAAAAATCTGTTCCAGATGCATGGCTTCCTCCTGACCAAAGTGATCGGTCCACGGTAAACGGGCCTAAAGAAAAGTCAATAATGCTGACCTATTATTGCAGCCATCGTGAAGCCGCGAAACCTTGCAGCTGGCTGACTGGCGTGGTCATATAAATTGACCAATCTGCCAGAGCGACCAGATGCCTTTCCACAAAGTTCAACCCGAAAAACTCTCTGCCTCTGTCGTCAAGCAGATCGAGCAGCTGATCCTGCGCGGGATACTATCGCCCGGTGAACGGCTGCCTGCCGAACGGGAACTGGCCGAGCGGCTCGGCGTCTCGCGCCCGTCGTTGCGCGATGCCATCGGCGAGCTGCAGGCGCGCGGCTTGCTGGCCTCCAAGGCAGGCTCCGGTGTATTTGTGGCCGATGTTCTGGGCTCTGCCTTCTCCCCCGCCTTGATCCAATTGTTCGCCACCCATGACGAGGCCGTGTTCGACTACCTCTCCTTTCGCCGCGACATGGAAGGGCTCGCTGCGGAGCGCGCCGCTCGGTTCGGCTCCGACTATGATCTGAAGGTGATCCAGGCAATCCTTGACAAGATGGAAGCGGCCGGCAATCCGGCCGAGTCCGAGGAAGCGGCCAAGCTTGATGCCCAGTTCCACTCCGCCATCATGGATGCCAGCCACAACGTCGTCATGCTGCATATGATGCGATCGATGTTTGATCTGCTGCGCGAAGGCGTGTTCTACAACCGCCGGATCATGTTCCAGCAGCACACCACCTATGAGGCGCTCTTGGAGCAGCACCGCGCCATCAATGCTGCCCTGCAGGCCCGCGACCCGCAACAAGCCCGTGCCGCGGTCGAGGCCCATCTGGACTATGTGAAACAGGCGCTCACCGACCACCAGCGCGCAGAGCGCAACGCCGAGATCGCAAAGCAGCGGCTGGAGCATGAAAACGGGAAGGGGTGAGGGGTTGGGTATATGACTGACCCGCGGGATTTGGACGAATCCGCTGGTGCGGTAATGGCGTTTGTTTCTGGTGTTGCGCGCTGATCTGAGCGGATCGATTTTTTGCGTGGCCAAACCTGCCTGACGATTGGGGCTCTCTCAGTCGACAGAGGAGGTTCCAATGACAGAGGGGAGAACAACGCCGCTTCGTGAGCGGGTGATGAAGTCATATATGCCGTTCTGAACCCAGCGGCTTTTGAGAGCATGACCCACACGATCAAGGACGCCACGGTCAAACGTATCACTAGGTAAACCACAAGCAGCTTCGCAGGCACCTCGCGGACTGCCAGGACGCCGACAGCTTTGCACGTCGCTTGAAGACAGCCATCGGACTGACGCCTTATGAGTACATCTGCAGAATCTGGACGTTAGAGCCAGATCGTTTCATTCCGGACCTGATCCACCAGATGCCGGGACTGAATCCTTAACGCGAATGGTTCGCATCAGGCGCAAATTCCGTAACCTGGATTGTTTTCAGCAGGCCGCCAGTTACGCCGGCTGACGCAATACGCGGGGGACCTTGAATTCAACCGTTTCCACGGCGGTTTCAACCACTTCGACTGTCACCTCATAGCGTTCGCGGAAGGCGTCGATCACCTCGTTGACCAGCAGTTCTGGGGCTGAGGCACCGGCGGTGATGGCAACGGAGCGGATGCCGTCCAGCGCACGCCAGTCGATGTTATCTGCCCGCTGAACCAGCTGGGCGTAGTCGCAACCGTTCTTGGCCCCGACCTCGACAAGACGGCGAGAGTTTGAGGAGTTCGGCGCGCCGACCACCAAAAGCGCGTCGGCCTTAGGAGCCACCGATTTCACCGCCTCTTGGCGGTTGGTGGTGGCATAACAGATGTCTTCCTTGTGCGGGCCGATGATATTGGGGAAGCGGTCTTCGAGTGCTGCAACGATGCCTTTGGTGTCATCGACTGACAATGTGGTCTGGGTGACATAGGCGAGGCGTTCGGGGTCGCGCACTTCTACTGTGGCCACGTCGGCGGCGGTTTCCACCAGCAGCACTTCGCCATCGGGCAGCTGGCCCATTGTGCCGATGGTTTCAGGGTGCCCCTTGTGGCCGATCATGATCATTTGCAAGCCGGCTTCGGCGTGGCGTTGTGCTTCGATATGCACCTTGGAGACAAGCGGGCAGGTGGCGTCCACATAGACCATCTCCCGTGCTTGGGCCGCTGCAGGCACTGACTTCGGCACGCCGTGAGCAGAAAAGATGACTGGTCGATCATCGGGGCACTCGTTCAGCTCTTCGACAAATACGGCACCTTTTTCGCGCAGGGAATCGACCACGAATTTGTTGTGTACTATTTCATGGCGCACATAGACCGGCGCCCCCCATTTTCCGATAGCCATTTCGACGATCTTGATGGCGCGGTCCACGCCTGCGCAGAAGCCGCGCGGTGCGGCAAGGTAGAGGGTCAGGGCTGGCTTGGTCATATGCGTCTCCTTGCGCGCCAGAGGTAAGCGCTTCAGGCGGCAAGGTCCAGTACCGGATAAGCCCGGGCATGGCAGCAACGCGCAGGGATGCAGTGGAGTGCCGCGTGCTCAATAATAGGCGTGCGACAATCCAGGCATGCCGACCTGTGAGGGAGGCGGGCAGCCATTCGTTCCGGAACAGTCACCGCCCCATCAGGTGGCTGTTCCGGTTCTTTCCCTGCGGTCCCGGCTCAGCCGTGTGCGGCGGTGGCGGAACGCGGTTCGCTTTGCTCGCGCGGCGGGCGGCCGATCACGTCGCGCAGCTCTTCCAGTTCGATGAAATTGTCAGCCTGGCGGCGCAGGTCGTCAGAAATCATCGGCGGCTGGCTGCGGATGGTCGAGACCACCGAAACCCGCACACCCTGGCGCTGCAGACTGGCAATGAGCGGGCGAAAGTCCCCATCACCTGAGAACAGCACAATATGGTCCACCCGCGGCGCCAGCTCCATGGCATCGACAGTAAGCTCAATGTCCATGTTGCCTTTGACTTTGCGGCGGCCCATGCTGTCGGTGTATTCCTTGGCCGGTTTGGTGACCATGGTGAACCCGTTATAGTGCAGCCAGTCGACAAGCGGCCGGATCGGCGAATATTCGTCATTCTCCAACAGGGCGGTGTAATAAAAAGCCCGCAGAAGCTTGCCGCGGCGCATGAATTCCTGCCGCAATAGCTTATAGTCGATATCAAACCCCAGCGCCTTGGCAGCAGCGTAGAGGTTTGACCCGTCTATGAACAGCGCGAGCCGTTCGTCCTTGTAAAACATCAAATTTTCCTTCCGGTATCTCCGCCTCGGCCGGGGGTTCCGTGAGTGAATGCTTGAAATCGGCGAAACGGGTAGACTTAATGTAAGTTATTTGTCATGTGCCGCAAGTATACTGTCCGTTTGAATAGGGTCAAAGATGGCCGTAAACTGTAAATCGGCGCTGATTGCACTTGGCGGCAACCTGCCCGCTGACGCTGATGCGCCTCAGATCACCTTGGCAAAGGCAATCGGGGCGCTGCAGTCAGGGGATATCGCCCTGCGCAGTGTGTCCCGCTTCTTTCAGACCCCCTGTTTCCCTGCTGGTGCCGGGCCGGATTATGTGAACGCAGCGGTTTCAGTGGAAACTGCATTGTCTGCCAGTGATCTGCTGGCGCGCCTGCATGATATTGAGGCGCAGTTTGCCAGGGTGCGGGCGCAGCGCTGGGGCATGCGGACGCTGGATTTGGATTTGGTGGATTTCGGCGGCGCGGTGCTGCCGGATGCGGCGGGGTATGCCCGCTGGCAGGGATTGCCGTTGGAACAGCAAATGCAAGAGGCGCCGGGCCAGCTGATCCTGCCGCATCCGCGCATCCAGGATCGCGCCTTTGTTCTGGTGCCGCTGGCCGATATCGCGCCGCGCTGGTGCCACCCGGTTCTGCAGAAATCCGTAACCGAGATGCTGGCACAGCTGCCGGAACAGGACATAGCAGCGGTTACCCCGCTCTGACCCGCGGAATGCGGTGTTTTCCGCCCTTGTCAAGGGAAAGATATGGGCGTAAATGTCTGCCTTCTGGACCAGGAATGAAATGGAGAGTCGCTGATGGCCCGCGTGACGGTTGAAGATTGCGTAGATAAAGTGCCCAATCGCTTTGAGCTGGTGATGCTGGCCGCGCACCGTGCCCGCGAGATTTCGGCTGGTGCCCCGATTACCGTCGAGCGCGACAACGACAAAAATCCGGTTGTCTCCCTGCGCGAAATCGCCGACGAGACCCAGACTGCCGATGATCTGCGCGAACGCCTGATTGAGAGCAATCAGACCCAGATCGAGGTTGACGAGCCAGAAGAAGATTCTATGGCTCTTCTGATGGGCGCGGATAACGACAAGCCTGCCGATGACGATATGTCGGAAGAGAAACTGCTGCGCGCGCTGATGGAGGCCCAGGGCCAGGGCTGAGGCGTACGCTTTCGAATTTGAGGCTGCGGACCGGACATGATTTCCCCTGATGACCTGATTGCTCTGGTCCGCAACTACAATCCCAAGACAAATGCGGATAGGGTCGCCGAAGCGTATGACTTTGGCGAGCAGATGCATGACGGGCAGTTCCGGCACTCGGGCGAGCCGTATTTTACGCATCCGGTGGCCGTGGCCGCTATCCTGACTGAGCAGCGCCTGGATGACGCAACGATCATCACCGCGTTGCTGCATGACACGATAGAAGACACCAAAGCCAACTACGAAGAAGTCGCCCGCCGCTTCGGCGATGAAGTGGCGATGCTGGTGGATGGCGTCACCAAGCTGACCAATCTGCAGCTGTCCAGCCGCGAAACCAAGCAGGCCGAGAACTTTCGCAAACTGTTCATGGCGATGTCCAAGGACCTGCGGGTGATTCTGGTCAAGCTTGCCGACCGTCTGCACAATATGCGCACCATCAAGGCGATGCGCCCGGAAAAGCAGGCCCAGAAAGCACGCGAGACCATGGATATCTATGCGCCGCTGGCTGGCCGCATGGGGATGCAATGGATGCGCGAAGAGCTGGAGGATCTGGCCTTCCGCGTGCTGAACCCGGAAGGGCGTCAATCGATCATCCGCCGTTTTGTGACGCTGCAGCGGGAAACTGGCGATGTGATCCACCGGATCACCGGCGACATGCGGCTGGAGCTGGAAAAGGCGGATATCGAGGCCGAAGTCTTTGGTCGCGCCAAGAAGCCCTATTCAATCTGGCGCAAGATGCAGGAGAAGGATCAGGGGTTCTCGCGGTTGTCCGATATCTATGGGTTCCGGGTGATCACCACATCGGAAGAGGACGCCTACCGTGCGCTGGGCGCCATCCATCAGCGATGGCGGGCGGTGCCAGGCCGGTTCAAGGACTACATCAGCCAGCCGAAATCCAACGGCTACCGTTCGATTCATACCACCGTGTCGGGCCGTGACGGGAAGCGGGTGGAGGTGCAAATTCGCACCCGCCAGATGCATGATGTGGCCGAAACCGGGGTGGCAGCGCATTGGTCCTACAGGGACGGGGTACGCACCGAAAACCCCTTTGCAGTGGACCCTGCCAAGTGGATCGCTTCGCTGACCGAGCAGTTTGACGCCGAGGATGATCACGACGAGTTCCTCGAAGCTGTGAAGCTTGAGATGTATTCAGACCAGGTGTTCTGCTTCACGCCCAAAGGGGATGTGATCAAGTTGCCCAAGGGCGCGACACCGATCGATTTTGCCTATGCCATTCACACCCGTATCGGCAGCTCCTGTGTCGGCGCCAAGGTGGACGGCATTCGGGTGCCGCTATGGACGCGGCTGCGCAATGGGCAGTCGGTGGATGTGATTACGGCAGAAGGCCAGACACCACAGCTGAGCTGGCTGGAGATCGCCACCACCGGTAAAGCCCGCACGGCCATCCGTCGCTCCCTGCGCGAGGCGGATCGGGCGCGGTTTGTGAAACTGGGGCATGAGCTGGCACGTTCGGCTTTTGAGCATGTGGGCAAGAAGGCGACAGACAAGGCGTTGGAAACCGCTGCGCGTGCGTTGCGGGCAAGCGATGTGGCTGAGCTTTTGGCGCGCCTGGGTGCGGCCGAAATCACGGCCCATGATGTTGTACAATCGGTCTACCCGGAATTGACTGCGGGCGATGGCGAAGAGATTTCGCCGCGTCGCGCCGTTATCGGCCTTGAACCGGGGCAGAGCTTTGAGCGCGCGGCCTGTTGCCAGCCTCTGCCCGGAGAGCGCATCATCGGCATAACCTACCGCGGCCGCGGTGTGGTGGTGCATGCGGCGGATTGCGACCGGCTGAGCGAATTTGAGGATCAGCCAGAGCGCTGGATGGACGTGCAATGGCACGGGGGAACCCATCCGGCGGCCTATGGCACCACGCTGGAGCTGACAATTGGCAACGATGCCGGGGTTTTGGGTCGCATTTGCACATTGATCGGCGAGAAAAAGGCCAATATTTCCGACCTGGAATTTGTTGACAGGAAACCAGACTTTTACCGGCTTATGATCAATGTGGAGCTGCGGGATGCAGAGCAGCTGCACTCGCTGATGCTGACGCTTGAGGCGGAAAGCGATGTTGCCGCTGTGGCGCGGTTCCGGGACAAGCCGGAAGAGCGCCATTTTCCGGGGTAACCCGTTGAGCTTTGAGCCGGAAACTGGGCCGGAAACTGGGAAGGACGCACAGCTTTGGTATTCAGGCGCCGGGACAGACGTCCGCCCCTTCGGGCGCTGACGGATTTTCTCTGGCCGCGCGGCGGCTGGGGCCGGGCTTTCCTGTACGTGAAGCACCGGGTGCGCCGCCTGCCGGATTCGCCTGAGCGCATCGCCCGCGGCATCTGGGCCGGGGTGTTCACCACATTCACGCCGTTCTACGGGATGCATTTTCTTGTCGCAGCCATCATCGCCCGGACGATGAATGGCAATATCCTGGCAGCGCTCAGCGCCACTTTCTTTGGCAATCCGCTGACCTATGTTCCGATTGGTGTTGCGTCCCTTCAGTCCGGCCACTGGCTGCTGGGGACAGAGTTCGATCAGGACGTCGACAAATCCCTGGTTGGCAAGTTTCTGGCCGCAGGCGGCGACCTAAAGGACAATCTGATCGCCCTGTTCAGGGACCGTCCGGCCGACTGGCAAGGGCTGCATTTGTTCTACAACGAAGTGTTTTATCCTTATATGATCGGTGGAATCATCCCGGGCGTGATTTCAGCTACGGTCTGCTACATGCTCAGCCTGCCGGTGATCCGGGTTTACCAGCAGCGCCGCCGAGCCAAGATCAAGGCCAAATTCGAGGCTATCAAGAAACGCGCCGAGATCGATACCGACATCTGATTGGCACGCCGTATTGTACCAATTTCTTTTGCAAGCTTGCTCTTGCTTGCTGTCTGTCTAGTCTTTGAGCAGAAGCTTTGACTACAACTGGATGACACAGATCTCATGACACAGAACCAACTGCGGCTGGGGGTCAACATCGACCATGTCGCCACTGTGCGCAACGCTCGTGGTGGCGCATATCCAGACCCGGTCCGGGCGGCGAAACTGGCTGAGGAAGCCGGCGCCGACGGTATCACGGCCCATCTGCGCGAAGACCGCCGTCACATCACCGATGCCGATATCGATGGGCTGATGGAAGCACTCAGCGTGCCGCTGAACTTTGAAATGGCAGCGACCGAAGAAATGCAGCGGATCGCATTGCGCCACAAACCGCACGCGGTTTGCATCGTGCCGGAAAAGCGCGAAGAGCGCACCACCGAGGGCGGGCTGGAAGTGGCGCGGGAGGAAAACCGGCTGGCCCATTTCATTGCCCCGCTGCGAGACGCGGGTTGTCGGGTGTCGATCTTCATCGCTGCCGACCAGAAGCAAATCGAGGCCGCGCACCGGATTGGTGCAGAGGTGATCGAACTGCACACCGGTGCCTATTGCGACTATCATGCGGACGGCAGGTTCGCAGACCGTGACCGCGAATTGGAAGCCCTGCGGGAGATGTCTGCCTACGGGGCGTCTCTGGGACTGGAGGTGCATGCAGGCCATGGTTTGACATATGATACTGTGCAGCCGGTTGCGGCCTTTCCAGAGGTGAAAGAGCTGAACATCGGCCACTTCCTGATCGGCGAGGCGGTCTTCCGCGGCCTGACCCCGGCAGTTCAGGAAATGCGCCGTCTGATGGATGCAGCGCGGGAGCAGGGGTGATGCAGGTCAATCTGATCCGTTATGGGCTCGTCTGGATGGCGGCTTCTGTTGTGATGCTGCTGGCGGGGGTGCTCCTGGCGCAATTCAGCATCGGCATGCCCGCCGGTCTGGCAACGGTTCTGCCTCCGATGGTGGCCTCGGTTGTGGAAGGCATGCGGGTTGCCCAGGTCGCACCTGCGCCTTTGCCAAGCAGAGATGCATGGATTTGCGCGGCAGCAATGACCGGGGTTGTTGCAGTGCTCACCATCATACAGCTGCCGCTTTACTGGAACAGCCCGATGGTGGCTGAAGCGCGGGAGACTATTCCTTTGGTCTATGTTGCTGGGATTTTCGTTGTCTTGCTGGGTGTTATCCTGATGGTCAACCGGCTGTTCCTGGGCCATGGTATCAAGCTGGGGTTGAAACGGCTGGAAGAATGATCCTGGGAATCGGAACCGATCTCGCCAATATCGAGCGTATCCAGCGTACGCTGGACCGTTTCGGCGACCGGTTCCGCAACCGGGTATTCACCAAAACTGAGCAGGAGAAGGCGGAGCGCCGCCGCGATGTGGCAGGGACCTATGCTAAGCGCTGGGCAGCCAAGGAGGCCTGCTCCAAGGCGCTGGGCACCGGGCTGCGTATGGGGATCGCCTGGAAGGACATGGCCGTCAGCAATCTGGCGACGGGCCAACCAGTGATGCATGTGACCGGCTGGGCGGCAGAGCGCCTGCAGCAGATGACCCCGTCCGGACATGAGGCGGTGATTCACGTAACATTGACCGATGACCATCCCTGGGCACAGGCCTTTGTGCTGATCGAGGCGCGCCGAGCGGACACGGACCCGGCGGAATCGCCTGCCGGAACTTGACTTGCCCCCTTCAGCCCCGCATGTAGCCCCGGACCCTTTTTTCCAAACCGGAGAGCCTGATGACGGCCAAAGCAAAGACCAGCAGTTCGATCATTGAGACGATCAAGACCGTTGTCTACGCGCTGCTGATCGCCGGTGTCTTTCGCACCTTGTTCTTTCAGCCCTTCTGGATTCCCTCCGGATCGATGAAGGAAACCCTGTTGATCGGGGATTTTCTTTTCGTCAACAAGGTGGCTTATGGCTATTCCTATGCCTCCTGCCCCAGTCTCCGACTGCCTGCGATCGGGGTGAACATCGACGCCAAGGATGTGTGCAGTTTTCTGGATGGGGACAACACCCGCCTGCTCGGCAGTGAACCCGAGCGTGGCGATGTGGCGGTGTTCCGTCACCCTGTGAATGGCCATGACTTCATCAAGCGGCTGATCGGCCTGCCAGGCGATACGGTCCAGATGAAGAACGGTGTGCTGTTCATCAACGGTGAACCGGTCAAGCTGCAGGATGCGGGCGCATTTGAGGAAGTGATGGAGCGCCAGGGCCCGCAAGGGTCAATGCCGCGCTGTGAAAACGCTCCGGTCGGCCAGGGCGCCATCTGCAAGAAATCGCGCCAGATCGAAACCCTGCCGGGCGGCTCTGAGCATACGGTGCTCAACATCACCAACCAAGGGGTCGATCACACCAGTGTCTACCACGTGCCGGAAGGGCATTATTTCTTTATGGGCGACAACCGCGACAATTCCTCGGACAGCCGGTTGCCACAGACCGCGGGCGGTGTCGGGTTTGTGCCTTATGAAAACCTGATCGGCCGTGCCGACCGGATCATGTTCTCCTCTGCCGGGCGCTCCATGCTCTACTTCTGGACCTGGCGTAGCAACCGTTTCTTCAAGGGGATCCAGTGAAACTGTCCAAGGAGCTGCACGCATTCGAAGAGCGGATCGGGCACAAATTCGCCCGTCCCGATCTGCTGCAGCGTGCCGTGACCCATGCGTCTGTGTCTTCTGCCACTCGCAAAGACAACCAGCGGCTGGAGTTTCTGGGAGACCGGGTGCTGGGGCTGGTGATGGCCACTGCGCTGCTGGAGCATGACAAGACCGCCACCGAGGGCCAACTGGCGCCGCGGTTCAATGCGCTGGTGCGCAAAGAAGCCTGCGCTGATGTTGCCAAGGAAATTGACCTGGGCGCCGTGCTGAAGCTGGGCCGCTCGGAGATGATGTCCGGCGGGCGCCGCAAGCAGGCACTGCTTGGCGATGCGATGGAGGCGGTCATCGCTGCGGTCTACAAAGATGCGGGATTTGACGCAGCCGCAGAGGTAATCATCCGCCTGTGGGGCAGCCGCATCCACCAGGTCGAAAGCGACGCGCGTGACGCCAAGACTTCCTTGCAGGAATGGGCTCAGGCTCGCGGCCAGAAGGTGCCGACCTATGTGGAGGTTTCGCGCAGCGGGCCGGACCACGCACCGGTCTTCACAATTGCCGCCCGCCTACAGGACGGCACCGAAGCGCAGGCGACGGCAGGGTCCAAACGACAGGCTGAACAGGCTGCGGCCAAGGCACTGCTGGAACAGCTCAGCTGATCCGTCAGATCGCCCGGATCTGGCTGGTCAGTCCGGTTTTCCGGCGCCTGATCACATGCCAATGATCTGCGCCCTGCCAGTGTTTCACGAAAAGCGAAGTTGGCAGGCCGAGTGGTCTGGCTTGCGGAAGGGCTTGGCGCCGCGACCGTCGCACCGGATCTGCCACAGGTTTTTGACACAGGGCAGGCTTGTGCATCCTTGCCTGACACCCAATGAAAACGCCTCTGGCCCCTTTGGGTGAAATCCTGTAGGGGTCTGCTCTGCAAACAGGACCAGTACAGATGACTACACGCGCCGGATTCATTGCCCTGATCGGAGAGCCCAATGCGGGCAAATCGACCCTTCTGAACCGCATGGTCGGGGCAAAGGTCTCGATCGTGACTCACAAGGTGCAGACCACCCGCGCCCGCATCCGCGGCGTGGCGATGGAAGGCGATGCGCAGCTGGTGTTTGTTGACACTCCAGGCCTGTTTAAACCGCGCCGCCGCCTGGACCGCGCAATGGTTGCAGCCGCATGGGGCGGCGCTGCGGACGCTGATGCCGTTGTGCTGATGGTTGAAGCGCATCGGGGCATCACTGAAGGCGTCGAAAAGATCCTGGAAGGGCTGGAGGAAATCGGCGAAGGCCGTACCGTGGCGCTGGCGATCAACAAGATCGACAAGGTGCCATCAGAGAAACTGCTGGGACTCACTCAGGATCTGAACAGCCGTTACAATTTCGCCGAGACGTTTATGATTTCGGCAGAGCGCGGCTACGGTGTTGATGACTTGCGCCAATGGTTGGCAGGCAAACTGCCAGAAAGCCCCTGGCTCTACCCCGAAGATCAGATCGCCGATCTGCCGATGCGGATGATCGCAGCCGAGATGACCCGCGAGAAACTGACCCTGCGCCTGCACCAGGAGCTGCCTTACCAGCTGACTGTCGAGACCGAGAAATGGGAAGAACGCAAAGACGGCTCCGCCCGCGTGGACCAGCTGATCTATGTAATGCGTGACGGCCACAAAGGGATCGTTCTGGGCAAGCGCGGCGAGACCATCAAGTCTGTTTCTCAGGCCGCCCGCGCCGAGCTGGAGGAATTCCTGGGCCGCAAAGTGCACTTGTTCCTGCAGGTCAAGGTGCGCCCGAACTGGCTGGAAGAGGCAGAACGCTATTCGGAAATGGGCCTCGACTTCAAAGACGGCAATTGATGCCTTCCCGCCTTTTCATCTTTCCGGAAATACTCCCGCCGGAGGCTCCCCTACTCGCCTTGGGCGCTGACATCAGCAGAGGCGCAGTATGACCCGCCTCACTGCCCGGTTCTGGGTTGATGCCTATCTGGCCCGCTTGCGGTTTCAGGACATCCCGGCTTTTGTCACCTCGCACGGGGACGACACCGCCGGCGCAGTGCTGGTGAAGCTCAACTCGCTTGATGGCCAGGCCCGCGCCTTTCATCGCACCTATGACTTGATGAGCGGTAATCGTAAATGGGACCAACTGGCAGCCGGTGCAGAAATGGATGTTGATGCCTCCATTAGCCGCCAGCGCGCATTTGATCCGGATCTATGGGTGATAGAGGTCGAGGACCGGATGGGGCGCCATCTGCTGGACGAACCCGGTCTGGAGTGACCCTGCGGCTTGCAGCTTGTCAGGCTATCGGTTCTGATAAGGCAGAGCGCAGGACAGGGAGGGCTGGTGTTGGAGTGGCGTGATCAGGGCATATTGCTTTCGGTGCGTCGCCACGGTGAAAGCTCAGCCATCATTGACGTCTTTACAGAAGGCCACGGCCGCCACGCCGGCGTTGTCCGTGGAGGGGCAGGCCGCCGGATGGCGCCGGTCCTGCAGCCCGGTGCACAGCTGGATGTGGCCTGGCGGGCGCGGCTGGAGGACCATCTGGGCAGCTTTCGTGCCGAACCGCTTCGCAGCCGCGCTGCTGCTGCGCTCTCCGGACGGTTGGCGCTGGCAGGGCTCAATGCTGTAACGGCGCTTTTGGCTTTCTGCCTGCCGGAACGTGAACCGCACGCGGACCTCTATGTGCGCAGCGAACAGCTGCTGGACCTGCTCGGGAATGAAACCCTCTGGCCACTCGCGTATCTACGCTGGGAGCTGGCGCTCTTGGAGGACATGGGTTTTGGGCTCGATCTGACGGCCTGTGCGGTGAGCGGCAGCCGGTTCGGACTGGCGTATGTCTCTCCAAAAACCGGCCGGGCTGTTTCACAGGAAGCTGCCGGGGAGTGGGCGGACCGGTTGCTGCCGCTGCCGCCAGTGATGCTTGGCCAGGGGAATGCAGAGGACGCTGAGATTGTTCAGGCCCTGCGCACCACGGGTCATTTCCTGGCAGCGAGGCTCGCGCCTGCGCTTGGCAACCACCCGGTGCCAGAGGCGCGCGGACGTTTGCTGGATCTTCTCAGCCGCCGTCTTTGAACAGCATCTCGCGCCCAGCCTCATTGCTAAGGATCAGCACGTCTCCTGAGACTTCAGCCAGCGTCATCTCTTGCAGCGCTTTCAAAAATACAGCTTCGGCGGCCAGTTCCGGGCAGGCGGCGCGTGTTACCGCAAGCTGGCTGATCTCAAACCATGGATAGGGCGCGGTTTGCTTGCCGAGAAAGCTGTTGCAAGGCGCTTTTCCCGCTGCCTCGCCGGGTTCCGGAAAGGTCAGGCTGGCGGTGGCGGTGAATGCGGCACCGTCCAGGCTTCGCAATTGCCATTCCCTTCCATCAGCCCCATAGGCCGACAGGGTTTCGTCTGTGCTACAGGCGCCCGACAGCAGCAGGGAGCCAATCAAAACTGCACGCAGCATATGGATCTCCGGAGGCTGCTTTTCACCACATTCTATGCCACAGCCGCGGGCGGCACACCCCCCTTCATTATTTCAGGAAGCTGTTCACGTTCTTGTATGGCTCTAGCAACAGGTTCTTTTGAGGAAATCTGTCTGGCAGACCGCTGCTTTTCGGGCGGGTCCGGGTGGTCTGAAAATCTTGTCCGGTGGTTGCGTGCCGGATGCATGCAAAGCAATTGCCGGCTGGTTACAGCCAAAAGCCCGGCGCGGACGCCGGGCCTGAATTTGAATTCATCCACTATTGGAGGCCGCAATCAGCCCAACAGGCGGCGGGCAATGACCTGAGCCTGAATTTCAGCGGCACCTTCAAAGATGTTGAGAATGCGGGCGTCACACAGGACGCGGGAGATCTTGTACTCCATCGCAAAACCATTGCCGCCATGGATCTGCAAACCATTGTCAGCGGCCGCCCAGGCGACCCGCGCACCCAGCAGCTTGGCCATGCCGGCTTCCAGGTCGCAGCGGTGGCCATGGTCTTTTTCCCAGGCCGAGAAATAGGTTAGCTGGCGGGCAATCATGATTTCCACCGCCATCATCGCCAGCTTGCCGGAGACGCGCGGGAAGTTGATCAGCGACTTGCCGAACTGCTTGCGTTCCTGCGCATACTGCATGGCGATATCCAGCGCCGACTGTGCCACGCCGATGGCGCGGGCCGCGGTCTGGATACGGGCCGATTCAAAGGTCTCCATCAGCTGTTTGAAGCCTTTGTTTTCCTCGCCGCCCAAGAGGTTCCCGCCCTTCACATGGAAGTTGTCGAAACCAAGTTCGTATTCCTTCATGCCACGGTAGCCCAGGACCTCGATCTCGCCGCCGGTCATGCCGTCGGTCGGGAAGGGATGCTCGTCGGTGCCCGGGGTCTTTTCGGCCAGGAACATCGACAGCCCGCGGTGATCGGTAGTGTTGGGGTCGGTGCGCGCCAGCAGGGTCATCACATGCGTGCGCGCTGCATGGGTGATCCAGGTCTTGTTGCCAGTGACTTTGTAATCGCCGTTCTCGTCCTTCACCGCGCGGGTGCGCAGGGAGCCGAGGTCGGAGCCGGTGTTCGGCTCGGTGAACACGGCAGTAGGCAGGATCTCGGCGCTGGACAGCTTGGGCAGCCAATTCGCTTTCTGTTCCTCGGTGCCGCCGCAAAGGATCAGCTCGGCTGCAATCTCGGAACGGGTGCCCAGAGAGCCAACGCCGATATAGCCGCGCGACAGTTCCTCGGAGACCACAACCATCGACGCCTTGGACAGGCCGAACCCGCCGTATTCCTCCGGGATGGTCAGGCCGAAAACACCCATTTCTGCCAGCTCTTCGATCACGCTCAGCGGGATCAGCTCGTCTTTCAGGTGCCAGTCATGGGCGTGGGGCTCGACCTTCTCGACCGCGTAGCGGCGGAACTGGTCGCGGATCATCTCCAGCTCTTCTTCCAGGCCGGAAGTGCCGAACATGGTGGCCCCTGCCTGCTCCTCCATCAGCTCCACCAAACGGGAGCGGGCGGCCTGGCTGTTGCCCTGCTCGCAGAGTGTCATCACCGCAGGCGCCATCAGGGAACGCTGCGCATCTTGGCTCAGGCCCAGATCCTGCAGGCGGATGATCTCGCCCTGGTTCATCTGGATGCCGCCGTAGACCTGCCACAGGTACTCGCCAAAGCCGATCTGATGGATCAGCTGCTCCATCTCGCCGAACTTGCCTTCGCCATCCAGCTTCTCGGCCCATTTCTGCATCTGGCGCAGCGAGTAGACGTAAGTGGCAAGCCACGACAGCCCGTGCGCCGCCACCTGGTTTTCCTCGATCAGCTTGCCGGAAACCCGGCCATCGCTGCTGACCATTTCCTTTACAGAGGCGCGTGCGGCTTCAAGCAGCTGGTCCAGCGGTTCCAGTGCAGCGCCGGTCAGTGCCAGCAGGTCGGGAATGAGTGTCGGTTTCATCTGCAAGTCCTGTCCGTCATGAGCCATGAATCAGATCCTTCTTCGGTCGCCCGGTGGTAAATCATTTCGCAGGCGCAGCGCAACAAAAATACTCATGCGTGCGGCGCTTGGATCAAATCTTGCGCGTTCATTTTGCAGTGCAGCGTCACGCGGATGTGGTAGAGCAGAGGCATGAGCGCATTGTTTTCTCTGATTTCCCCAGCTGATCTGGCTGCGGCATTTGGCATCGCATTGCTGGCTGGCACCGTCAAAGGGCTGGTTGGTTTTGCAATGCCGATGATCTTTATCTCTGGCCTCAGCATGTTCCTGGCACCTGATCTGGCGCTGGCGGGGCTGATTCTGCCGACACTGGTGACCAATGGGATCCAGGCGCTGAGACAGGGACCCCAGGCGGCGCTGGCCTCAATCGGTAAATTCCGGGTATTTCTGCTGATCGGCCTGATGTGCCTGCTGCTGAGCGCCCAGTCAGTGCGGGTATTGCCGCAGCAGGCGTTGCTGCTGGTGATCGGCGTCCCGGTGACTGCCTTCGCCTTTATTCAGCTGATGGGAAAGACCTTTACGATTGGCAATCCAACCCGCCGCAGCGAGGCGATGGTGGGCGGCATTGCGGGTCTGATTGGCGGTGTTTCCGGAGTTTGGGGGCCGCCGACCGTAGCCTATCTGACTGCATTGGGCACCGAGAAAACCGAGCAGATCCGCGTGCAGGGAGTGATCTACGGTCTTGGCGCCGTGGCATTGCTGTTGGCCCATGTCGGTTCAGGGGTGATGCGGGCTGAGACGGCACCATTCTCTTTGGCTCTGATTGTGCCCGCAGTGGCAGGCATGTGGATCGGCGGCCAGTTGCATGACCGGATCGATCAGGTGCTGTTCCGCAGGGCCACACTTGTTGTGCTGTTGATTGCCGGATTGAACCTCTTGCGCCGCGGGCTGCTGATGTAAACAGTGCAGAAGCGGGGAGAGAGCATGTTTCAACGCTTCAGTGCAACTCAATTGGCGACAGGGTCGATCCTGATCGCGCTGGCGGTGACCGGCCTGAAGGCCTTGGCCTGGATGCTGACCGGCTCGGTGGCGCTGCTGTCGGATGCGCTCGAATCCTTCGTGAACATCGGCGGCGCAGTGATTGCCTGGTTTGCCGTGCGCTATGCCCAGCGGCCGGCTGACGACGGCCACCCTTACGGCCACCACAAGGCAGAGTATTTCTCGGCGGTTGCCGAAGGCATCATGATTGTGATCGCCGCGCTGGTGATCCTGCACGCGGCGGTGGACGCCTTTGGACGCCCGGCCACGGCAGACTGGAGCACAGCAGGCCTGCTGGTCAACGCGCTTGCGATGATCCTGAACCTGGCCTGGGCACGGGTGCTGCTGGCGGCGGGCGGGCGGCTGAAGTCGCCGGCCCTGGCGGCGGGCGGGCGACATCTGATGAGCGATGTCTGGACCTCAGCCGGGGTGCTGGCCGGGCTGGTGTTGGCATTGGCCAGCGGCTGGGCCTTCCTGGATCCGCTGCTGGCGCTTTTGGTGGCCGTCAATATCCTGCGGGAAGGCTGGCTGGTGATTGCCTCCTCGATCGGCGGCCTGATGGACACGGCGGCACCGGAAGAGGAGCGGAGGAAAATCGAGGAGATTATTCACCGCATGGCGACCGGGGCGCTTCAGGTGCATGACCTTAAGACACGCCGGGCGGGGCAGGCGCTGTTTATCGAATTTCACATGGTCGTGGACGGTGCCATGACGGTGCGGGCGTCGCATGGCATTTGCGACCTGATTGAAATTGCCCTCCGGGACGCCCTGCCGGAAGCGCAGGTGGTGATTCACGTGGAGCCGGAGCACAAGCTGGAACCTGCCGGGATCAAGCCGCGCTGAAGCGTTTGCATTTCCCCGCGGGCTGCCGTTTAACCGCCGCCAGACAGGCAAAGGAGCAGACACATGGCGATGGAGTGGAATAGGCTGCTGAACCCGGGGCGGCTGTGCCGGCCGGATTTTGCCGAGGAGCCGGGACGCGAGGCCTATCTGCAGGATTATGACCGCATCCTGTTTTCCGAACCGTTCCGGCGGTTGGCTCAGAAGACCCAGGTGCATCCGCTCTACAGCCATGACCACGTGCATCATCGGATGATCCACAGCATGGAAACATGCAGCGTCGGTCGTTCGCTGGGAGCCGGCGTGGGGCACGCGCTGCTGAAGGCGGGCCGGATCACTCCGGATCAGGTGCTGCGTATTGCAGGCCACGTTCAGGCGGCCTGTCTTCTGCACGACATTGGCAATCCGCCTTTTGGTCACTCTGGCGAAGACAGCATTGGAGGCTGGTTCGCAGCGCAGTTCCGCTCAGGCCAGGGGCTGGCGGCCGAGGTTCCAGCAGACCGACAGGCAGAGTTCGCGCATTTCGAGGGCAACGCCCAGGGGTTGCGCATTGCTGGGCGGCTGGAAATGGCCCGGCGCGAGGGCGGTCTGCGGCTCAGCTATGCAACGCTGGGTGCTTTTCTGAAATACCCCTGCACCCGGCAGGTGCGCGATGCTGTCTGCGCCGATGGACCGGCGCCCTATGCAGGTCTCAAGAAATTCGGTGTCTTTGCGGCGGACACCGTACTGCTGGATGAGATTTGTTCCGCCACCGGCATGATCCGTGAAAGCGCGGGCTGGTATCGCCGCCATCCGCTTGCCTTCCTTGTCGAGGCCGCGGACGACATTTGCTACCGCATCATGGATATCGAGGATGCGGGGGCGGTGGGCGATCTGGACCGCGCTGAGGTGGCTGCGGTGCTGGAAGACATCACTGGCAAGCCAAACCGGGAAGAAGACGCCGCGATGCCATTGGGTGAGCGGGTTGCGCTGTTGCGGGCGCTATCCATCGGCGCGGCCACCAGCGCAGCAATACAGGCCTTCATGGACAACTATGATGCCATCGTGAGCGGTGAATTTGATGGGGATCTGATCAGTGCTTCATCCAAGGCAGACGCCTTTGCGGAGCTGCAGCGCCTGTCGGTCGAGCGCATCTTTGCGGCCCGCCGCAAGACCGAACTGGAAGTGGCTGGTCGGCAGGCACTGCACCGTATCCTGGATCATTTTCACGGACTTTACAGCGATCTGGCCGCCTGTGGCTGGGATCAGGCTGACTTCGGCAGGCAGTTCCCGCATTGGGGACAATTGATCCGTGCAGTGGATCTCGACCTTCGGGATACCAGGGATGCCTGCAGCGCTATGCATTCACTTGCGGATTTTGTCTCCGGAATGACAGACCGCTATGCGGTCAAAGTCCGGGAGATGATCACCGGCTCAGTTCAGTTTTGATCCTGCGCACTGCCTTGCATGATCCGTTCCCGGGCAGAGCTGTCGCGCCCCGCCATCTGATCCGTGATCCGGTTGACCCATTCGCCATTTTCATCCGCAAGGGCCTTGATCTCACGCGCCAGAAACGCAAACCCCTGTCCGGCCTTGCCTGCCCGGGCAGCTTCGATACCGGCATTGATTGCCAGTATTGAAAGCTTTTGCACCGAGCGCAGGATGTTTTCAGCCAGTTTCAGGATTTCTGCATTATCCGCTTCGGTTTTCTGGAGCGTGCCTTCCAGTTCCTTGCGCAGTTCCACCTCGGCTGAGGCATCGACAACAAGACCTTCCAGAAAGATCATCTCTCCCTTGTCATCATAGACGGCGTTGCCGCGTTCCCTGACCCAGGCGCTGCCGCCGTCAGGGTGCGACAGCCGGTAGGCCACGTCCCAGGGCTGGCCTTCTTCAATCGCGGCGTCGATCGCAGCCAGAGCCTGTTTGGTGTCCTCGTCATGCATAATCTCCACAAAGGAGACTTTGGCGTTGTTCAGAATGTCCTGCCGCGGACGCCCGCATAGATGCTCAATCTGTCCGGCCATGAAACTCATGGTGAAATGTTCATCGTTGGCGCATCGGTAAACAAAGGAGTTCGCTGAGTCGAAAACGCTGTTGAAGACTGCCAGGGCTTCATCACTCATATATCCGGACCTCCAGGACCAATATTAAACACGGTTGACGATGTCGGACGCGCACCCTCAACAGTAAAAATAAATTCCTCAAAGTAAATGCCATGTGAAAAGAAAAAGCCCCGGCGGCTGCCGGGGCTTTGAAAACAATGGTAAAAAAGCGGCTTAGCCGATGGCCGCGGCTTTCACGTCTTCGTCGATGAACGGCAGATATTGGCCAAAGTTGTCAGAGAACATCTGAACCAGCTTGGCAGCCTGCGCGTCATAGGCCTCTTTGTCGTCCCAGGTGCGGCGCGGATCCAGCAGCAGTTCCGGCACGCCGGGCACGTTGACCGGCACGTCAAAACCAAAGTTCACGTCCTGGCGGAATTCTGCGTCCGCCAACGAGCCGTCCAGCGCCGCAGTCAGCAGCGCGCGGGTGGCCTTGATCGGCATGCGGCTGCCGGTGCCATAGGCACCGCCGGTCCAGCCGGTATTGACCAGCCAGCAGGTTGCGCCGTGCTGGGCAATCTTCTCGCGCAGCAGGTTGCCGTAAACCTCGGGGCGGCGCGGCATGAAGGGCGCGCCAAAGCAAGTGGAGAAGGTCGGTTCCGGCTCAGTCACGCCACGCTCGGTGCCTGCCACCTTGGAAGTGAAGCCCGACAGGAAATGGTACATTGCCTGCGCCGGGGTCAGCCGTGCGATCGGAGGCAGAACGCCAAAGGCATCACAGGTCAGCATGATGATGTTCTTTGGGTGGCCGCCGCGGGCGCTTTCCGATGCATTGGAGATGTAATGCAGCGGATAGGCGCAACGCATGTTGGCAGTCAGGCTATCGTCGTTGAAATCCAGCTCTTTTGTCTCCGGATCGAACACCATGTTCTCGATCACGGTGCCGAACTTGGAGGTGGTCGCGTAGATTTCCGGCTCTGCCTCGGCATTCAGGTTGATGGTCTTGGCATAGCAGCCGCCTTCAAAGTTGAAGGTGCCATTGTCGGCCCAGCCATGTTCATCATCGCCAATCAGCACTCGGTCCGGGTCGGCGGACAGGGTGGTCTTGCCAGTGCCCGACAGGCCGAAGAACACGGCGGTATCAACCGGGTTGCCCTTGGCATGGTTGGCGGAACAGTGCATCGGCATGATGCCTTTTTCCGGCAGCAGGTAGTTCAGCAGTGTGAACACGGATTTCTTGTTCTCGCCCGCATATTCGGTGCCGCCGATCAGGATCATTTTGCGGTCGAAGTTCATCGCGATGATGGTTTCGGAACGGCAGTCATGCTTCTTGGGGTCAGCCTGGAAGCTGGGGCAGTTGATGACAGTGAAATCCGCGATGAAATCGTCCAGATCTTCGCGGTCGGGACGACGCAGCATGGTGCGGATGAACAGGTTGTGCCAGGCCAGCTCAGTCACCATGCGGACGTTGATTGCATGCGCCGGGTCGGCGCCGCCAACCAGATCCTGGACGAAGTAGTCCTTGCCTTTCATGTGCTCCAGCATGTCGTCATGGAGCGCATCAAAGCCTTCCGGGCTCATCGCTGCATTATTGTCCCACCAGATGGTGTCGCGGACACTGTCAGATTTCACGACATGTTTGTCCTTGGGCGAGCGGCCGGTGAATTTACCGGTGGTCACAAGGAATGCGCCGCCATTGCCCAGCGTGCCTTCACCGCGCTGCAATGCGGCTTCGATCAGCGCCGGTTCCATGAAGTTGTAGTAGACATTGCCCAGACCCTCGATGCCCTGATCTTCGAGGCGGAATTGCGGGTTAACCCGTCCAGATGTCATGCGTTTTTTCTCCTGTGGCGGCGCGGGCGGCACGCGGCTGCGCGGCTGCGCCAGTGGGGCAATAGAAACGGCATCGCTGCCGGTAGCGCGGTCATAACATGGCGTTTTGGGTGGTGAACAGGCCGGTTTCATCTAGTTAGCGCCATCAAGGCGATGTTTAGCGCAACCATTGTTCTGCGTCGCGGCATGTGCCCCTCTGTTCAGTGAACGCTAAGGTATTTTTGCCCCAATTGTGTCCAAAGATCGTCCCGATTCTTCAAATGGGATTGATTCGGGGCACTATAACGGCGATGAACATGCTAAAAACAAAACATAACAGAGCAGATTAGGGGCAATTCCGATGTCGAAGATTGCTTTGGTTGACGATGACAGGAACATCCTGACATCGGTTTCCATGACACTTGAAGCCGAGGGCTTTGAGGTCGAAACCTACAATGATGGGCAGGCCGCACTGGATGCCTTCAATAAAAAACTGCCGGATATGGCAGTGCTGGATATCAAAATGCCGCGCATGGATGGCATGGACCTGTTGCAGCGACTGCGACAGAAGTCTCAGATGCCGGTGATCTTTCTGACGTCCAAGGACGATGAGATCGACGAGGTTCTGGGCCTGCGCATGGGGGCCGACGATTATGTCAAGAAGCCGTTTTCGCAGCGTTTGCTGGTAGAACGGATCCGGGCACTGTTGCGCCGCCAGGAGGCGATCAGCAGCGATGCCGCCGGCACGGCCTCGCCAGAAGCCAAAGTAATGGAGCGTGGCAATTTGCGGATGGACCCGCTGCGTCACGCAGTCAGCTGGAAGGGCAAGGATGTATCCCTGACGGTGACGGAATTCCTGCTTTTGCAGGCACTGGCACAGCGGCCCGGCTTCGTCAAAAGCCGTGATCAGCTGATGGATGTGGCCTATGACGATCAGGTCTATGTGGATGACCGTACCATCGACAGCCATATCAAGCGGCTGCGCAAGAAAATGCGCAGCGCAGATTCGGATTTTGCGGCAATCGAGACCCTTTATGGAATCGGTTACCGTTATAATGAAGAATAAGCGGCACATCTATGCGGGGCGATCTTGCCCCGGCCAAGGGAGCGGAGCGGATGCGCGATACTAGTACAGTGCAACGCCAGCAGGACGGTGATGTGGTTCTGGGGGAAGACTGGGTTACCCCGGACCAGTCGGTGACGCGTGAAATGCAGGTCAAACGCGCCCGGCGAGGTTTCCTGCCGCTCAAGGGGTCGCCGCTGACACGCCGGATCATAACCTTCAATCTGATCGCGTTGATCATATTGGCCACTGGCATTCTCTATCTGAACTCCTCTCGTCAAAGCCTGGTGCAGCAGCGCGCCGGCGCTCTGGTCTCTGAGGCAATGCTGGCCGGTGATGTGTTCGAAGCCGAGATGCCGTCAGCCGGCGCTGTGAGTTTTGCCGCGGGCGACGGTATTCAGGTAGATAGCACATTGGCAGGCCTGAGCCTGCGAGCCGGAGTAGAGGCCTTTGTGTTTGATACTACCGGCAACCTGATTTCCAGCATCAAGGGTGCGGACCGCAGTAATGCGCTGAATACGCTGAATGACAACAGCAGCCGTACCATCATCAGCGATGCGCTCGCGGTCCTCTGGCGATTGGCGGATAGCGGCGATGCGCCGGCCTCTGCCTCCGGACCGGCGCTTGAGGAACGGCTCAGTGGGCTGGTTGACCGGGCGATGAATGGTGGAACAGGTGTGGAAACCGTGGTGGACACCAGCGGCAGCCGGGTGATTTCTGCGGCCACGCCGATCATGCACAACGGGTCCGCCGTGGGGGTAATCGCTTTGACTTCACCCACTGGTGAGGTGGACGCTCTGGTGCGCGGTGAACAGGAACGTGTCCTGCAAATGTTCGTTGTGGCGCTGCTGGTGTCCGTTGGTCTCAGCCTGGTGCTGGCCTCTACCATTGCCAACCCGCTTGCCGATCTGGCAGAGGCAGCTGAACTGGGGCGTGATCGGGGCAGCCGCAAATCCAACCCGGGCCGGATTCGCATTCCGGACCTGTCGGCGCGGCCGGACGAAATCGGTCGTCTCAGCCGTGCATTGCGCGGAATGGTTAAGGCGCTCTACTCCCGTATCGACAGCAATGAACAATTTGCAGCAGACGTTGCGCATGAAATCAAAAACCCGCTGGCCAGCCTGCAATCAGCTGTGGGCACTCTGCGGATGGTGCGCCGTGACGATCAGCGGCAGAAACTGATGGATGTGATCGAGCATGATGTGCGCCGTCTCGACCGTTTGGTCAGTGATATTTCCAATGCCTCGCGACTGGATGCTGAGCTTGTCAAAGAAGAGGAAGAGGAATTCGATCTTCTGTCCATGCTTGGCAATCTGAATCACTACCTGGGCGAGGACGCGCGTGCCAAGGGCATCGACTACATCACCGATCTGCCCGCCCAGCCTGTCCTGCTGCAAGGGCTTGAGGCGCGTCTGGCGCAGGTCTTTGTCAACTTGATCACCAACGCAGTATCCTTCTGCGAGGAAGGCGACGCCATCCGCGTCTGGGCGCGCCGCCGCGCCAATCGGGTGTTGATTGTGGTCGAAGACACCGGTCCAGGTATCCCCGATCAGGCGCTCTCCAAGATCTTCAAGCGCTTCTATTCTCAGCGCCCGGTAGAGCATTTTGGCAATAACTCCGGCCTTGGTCTTGCGATCTCCAAGCAGATTGTCGAGGCACATGGCGGCGTGATCTGGGCTGAAAACATTCGCCCAACCGAGGCCGATGTAACTTCTGAACCTCTGGGTGCGCGATTTGTGGTAGGCTTGCCAGTCTAAACTCCGGTGTAGCCCATGTCTGACTCTCAAAGCCTCATTCTGCATGCCTCCTGCGTCGCGCTGGAGGGGCGGGGGCTTATGATCACAGGTAGTTCTGGACAAGGCAAATCTGCGCTGGCGCTGCAGCTCATGGCCTTCGGTGCTCAGCTGGTCGCCGACGACCGGGTGCTGGTGCAGTTGCTGGACGGCCAACTGGTGGCAAGCGCGCCGGCACCGATCCGCGGATTGATAGAGGCGCGTTCTATAGGGCTGTTGCGCGCACAGATCCGCAGCCCGGTGCCGGTGACAGTGCTGGTGGACCTGGACGAGACAGAGACTGACCGCCTGCCAGTGCGTCACACTTCGCTGCTTCTGGGGCAGGAGGTGGCACGCGTCAAACGGGTGGAGGGCGCCCATTTCGCTCCGGCCCTGATGCAATATCTCAGATGCGGGGCGCTGGATCCGGATGCCTGAGCAAAGGGAACAGGCAGTCCCGGCAGTCCCGGCGGTTCTGGTTACGGGCCCTTCCGGTGCTGGCCGGACCACCGCGATCAACGTGCTTGAGGATCTTGGTTTCGAAGCGATCGACAACCTGCCTCTGCGTTTGCTACCCGGTTTGTTCGACGCTGCCGCAGCGCCACGCCCGATGGCGCTGGGACTGGACAGCCGCAACCGGGACTTTTCACCGGGCGCGCTGCTGGATGTGATCGACATGCTTTCCGGGCGCCGCGAGCTGGAGCTGACGGTGCTCTACCTAGACGCACAGCCTGATGTTCTTCTGCGCCGCTATTCGGAAACCCGCCGCCGCCATCCGCTGGCGCCAGCGGAATCCCCGGGCGAGGGCGTGCGCCGTGAGCTGGATCTTATGGCGCCAATCCGTGACCGGGCGGACATCTTGCTGGAAACATCTGGAATGAATGTCCATCAGCTGAAGTCTGAAATCGAACGCTGGTTTGCCCCGGGCGGTCGCACCCTGGCACTGTCGGTGCAAAGCTTCTCCTACAAGCGCGGCATGCCGCACGGCATCGACATGGTGTTCGACTGCCGGTTCCTAGCCAATCCCTATTGGGATCCGCGCTTGCGAGCACTGAACGGCCAGGATTTAGCAGTGCAGGATTACGTCCGTGCCGACGAAAGATTCCATCGGTTCTTTGACCGGGTTCTGGACCTCACCCGGCTGCTGCTGCCGGCCTATCGGGACGAAGGCAAATCGCATTTTTCCATCGCCTTTGGCTGCACCGGCGGCCAGCACAGATCAGTGACTATGGCGGAAACGCTGGCCAAGGCCCTTGCGGAGGACGGCCTGCAAGTGTCAATTAGACATCGCGAGCTGCAAGGCCAGCAAAAGAAGTGAGAGGCCGGGGTGATCGGGATTGTGATCGTAGCGCATGGCGGACTGGCAGGGGAGTACCTGGCCGCAGTGGAACACGTTGTGGGTCCGCAGCCCAGCGTGCTGGCCATTGGCATTGGCCCGGAGGATGACCGTGCCGCCAAGCAGGACGAAATCTGCGCGGCAGCCAACAAGGTGGACAGCGGCGGAGGTGTGGTCATGGTGACCGACCTCTTCGGAGGTTCACCTTCTAATCTCAGCCTCAAGGCCTGCGGACCGGCGGACCGGCGGATTCTTTATGGTGCGAACCTTCCTATGCTGATCAAACTGGCAAAATCCCGCCACTTGCCAGTTGCCGATGCGGTACGGCAGGCGATGGAGGCCGGGCGCAAGTATATCAACGCGCAAAACGTAAACCCTGACGGGGAGCAGGCACATTAAATGGCTCTGAAGACGCTGAAAATCATCAACGAAAAAGGGCTGCACGCCCGAGCTTCTGCCAAACTGGTGGAAGTGGTCGAAGCGTTTGACGCCACGGCAGAAGTGCTGAAAGACGGAATGTCAGCCTCTGGCGACAGTATTATGGGCCTTTTGATGTTGGCAGCTTCGAAAGGAACGACTATTGACGTCGAGACTTCAGGGCCTGATGCTGACGCGCTGGCGCATGCGCTGGAGGCTCTGGTGGCCGACAAGTTCGGCGAGGGCTACTAGGCCCGCGCCGGCAACGGAACGGGAAAAGCATTTTGGCGGATACCGCACAAGACAGGAATTCCGGCGTCGCGCCGGATACTGCTGAACAGACAACGGGCGAGGTTTATGACCGCCGCACGCTGACCTATGCTAACTCTTTCGATGACCGCTGGACCTCGCTGGCGATCAAGACCATCGAATGGCTGACCGGCAAGCTGACGATTTTGCGTATGGTCAACAAGTTCGAGAAGAACAACGCCGAATACCGCGGTCAGAAGTTCTGGCGCGGTGCGCTCAACACTATGGGCATCGACCTGCAGACCCCGCAGGAGCAGATCGACAACATTCCAGCTGATGGTCCGGTGGTGTTTGTCGCCAACCACCCGCATGGGATGGTCGACGGCATGATCTTTGCCGACCTGATCGGCCGCCGCCGCCAGGATTATCGCATTCTGACCCGCTCGGTTTTGACCGGCCTGGATGAGGCCGCGACCTCCTTCATGATCCCGGTGCCCTTTCCGCACGACCCCGAAGCGCAGCGCAAAATGGTGGACATGCGGGCTAACACCATGGCGTTTCTCAAGGAGGGCGGCGCCGTGGCTTTGTTCCCGTCGGGCGTTGTAATGTCGTCGGACAGCTGGTTTGGCCCGGCCGTCGAGCGCGAATGGAATGTCTTCACCGCCCAGTTGATCCGTCGCTCCGGCGCACGGGTTGTGCCGATCTTTTACCCCGGCTCGAACTCGCGCTGGTATCAGATCGCTTGCCAGATTTCCCCGATCCTGCGTCAGGGCCTGCTGCTGCACGAGATCGTTCGCTCCTGCAACAAGCCGCAGGCGCCGGTGGTCGGGAAACCGCTCACTGACGAGCAGATGAAGCAGTTGCAGACCGACCCGCGCGGGTTCATGGCTTGGCTGCGCGAGCACACGCTGAGCCTCGGCAAGCAAAGCTGATCCTGCCTGAACATATCGCCTGAAACAAAGACGCGCCCCGAAGGGCGCGTCTTTGTTTCAGGCTGTTACCGTGTCGGTACCGGAGCCTCGCCGCGGTAGTCGTAAAAACCACGCTGAGTCTTGCGGCCCAGCCAGCCTGCCTCGACATATTTGGTCAGCAGCGGACAGGGGCGGTATTTGGTATCCGCCAGCCCGTCATGCAGCACGTTCATGATCGCAAGGCAGGTATCCAAACCGATGAAATCCGCCAGCTCCAGTGGCCCCATCGGGTGGTTGGCGCCCAGTTTCATCGATTCGTCGATCGACTTTACGGAGCCCACGCCCTCATAAAGCGTGTAGACCGCTTCGTTGATCATTGGCATCAGGATCCGGTTGACGATGAAGGCTGGGAAATCCTCGGCGCTGGCAGATGTCTTGCCAAGCCGTGCCACCACTTCCTGGCATGCCGTGAATGTCGGCTCATCGGTGGCAATGCCGCGGATCAGCTCCACCAGCTGCATCACCGGAACGGGGTTCATAAAGTGGAACCCCATGAAGCGTTCCGGCCGGTCAGTACGGCTGGCCAGCCGGGTGATTGATATCGAAGATGTGTTGGATGTCAGGATCGTGTGCGGCTGCAGGTGCGGCAGAAGATCGTCAAAGATCGCCTGTTTGACGGTTTCCCGTTCGGTGGCCGCTTCGATGACCAGGTCGGTGGCGCCGACATCTGCAAGCGTCAGCGAGGGGACAACGCGGGACAATGCAGCCTTTACATCTGCGTCTGAAATCTTTCCCTTGCTTGCCTGACGTTCCATGTTCTTGTGAATAAGGCTCATGGCACTGTCCAGCGCCGGTTGGCTGACGTCATTCAGCACCACGTCATACCCGGCCAGTGCCATGACATGGGCAATGCCATTGCCCATCTGCCCGGCGCCGATCACTCCAACCTTCTGAATTTCCATGCCTCAGGCTCCTGAATATCTGCGGCAACCTTACTGGCGGGCAACGGGCTGGCACAAGGGCAGCAAGTCCGGATTTAAGGCAAATTCTCACTTTAGGGAATTTGCAATGGTTGCCCGTCAAGGTGAGTCTCGGGTGAAAAATTGGTGGTGAAATGAGCTATGAACTCAAGAGCGCAGGCGCGCTCGCGGGGGAACCATGCAGATATGGGGATTCCAGGCTGCTGGTGCGGGGACCGAGAAGGTCCCTGGATGATCCCTATGTTGCCTTCCTTGGCGGAACCGAAGTCTACGGGCGATTCGTTGAGTTTCCCTTTGTCGACTCGCTGCAGGCCCGGCTGGGCGTTGATTGCGTCAACCTGGGCAGCGTGAACGCGGGGCTGGACAGCTTTGCCTATGATGACAGTTTGATTGAAATTGCCCGCAATGCCGGGCTGACCGTAGTGCAGATGCTTGGTGCTCAGAACATCTCTAACCCCTACTACCGGGTGCACCCGCGCCGAAATGACCGTTTTTTGGCAGCCCAACCCGCCCTGAAAACTCTGTATCCCGAAGTCGATTTTACCGAGTTTCACTTCAACAAGCACCTGCTGTGCAGTTTGCGCGATATCTCGGCCACCCGGTTTGAGCAGGTGCGCGAACAGCTGCAGCGGAGCTGGATCGACCGGATGACGACGCTGATACGGGAGCTGGACGGCCGTGTCCTGCTCTTGTGGCTGCGATATGTGCTGGACGCGGCTTCCAGCTTCCAAGAAGAGCCTGTGCTGGTTGACAAGACCATGGCAGACGCATTGCGCCCTATGGTGCAGGGGATCCTCGAGATCAGGGCTGACTCGGCTGCTGCGGCACAGGATATCGCCGGAATGATTTTCGGGCCGATGGAACTGCCCGCTGCCCGGCACATGATTGGGCCACGGGAACACTTGAAAATTGCAGAAGCACTGGCCAATGACCTAGAGCCGCTGCTGCAGCCCTAGTCTCTCGTCAATTGCATGGTCACAGCAAAAAGGCCCGCCAGTGTGGCGGGCCTTTCGTTTTAGTGGGCTGTCCAGCCGGGCTTAGCCCAGCTTTTCGGTCAGGGCCGGAACAGCTTCGAACAGGTCGGCAACCAGGCCGAAGTCCGCAACCTGGAAAATCGGTGCTTCTTCGTCTTTGTTGATCGCCACGATGACCTTGGAGTCTTTCATGCCAGCCAGATGCTGGATCGCGCCGGAGATGCCGATGGCAACATAGAGGTCCGGTGCAACAACCTTGCCGGTCTGACCAACCTGCCAGTCGTTCGGAGCATAGCCCGAGTCGACGGCGGCGCGGGAAGCGCCAACGGCGGCACCCAGTTTGTCTGCCAGGCCTTCGATCAGTTTGAAGTCTTCTTCAGAACCAACGCCACGGCCGCCGGAAACAACGATGCCAGCCGAGGTCAGCTCAGGACGATCGGAGGCGGCAACTTTGTCTTCGACCCATTCGGACAGGCCCGGATTTGCTGCAGCCGAGATGGTTTCCACAGATGCGGAACCGCCTTCGCCAGCTGCGTCAAAGGACGCGGTACGGATCGAGACAACTTTCTTGGAGTCGTTCGACTTCACGGTCTGGATCGCGTTGCCTGCGTAGATCGGGCGCTCGAAGGTGTTGCCGTCGACAACGCCGGAGACGTCCGAGATCACCATCACGTCCAGCAGTGCGGCAACGCGCGGCAGAACGTTTTTCGCATCAGTGGTGGCCGGGGCAACGATGTGTTCGAAGTCGGATGCCAGGCCAGCGATCAATGCTGCAGTCGGTTCTGCCAGGCGGTGGCCCAGCGATGCGTCCTCAGCAACCAGAACCTTGGCAACGCCTGCGATCTTGGCGGCTTCTTCGCCAGCCGCAGCAGCAGATGCGCCTGCGGCCAGAACGGTCACGTCGCCCAGCGATGCAGCAGCGGCAACAGCTTTTGCGGTTGCGTCCAGCGCCAGCGCGCCGTCGGTCACTTCAGCAAGGAGAAGAACAGCCATTACACAGCCCCCGCTTCTTTGAGTTTCTCAACCAGCTCGTCGACGGAACCGACCTTGACGCCTGCGGCGCGTGCCGCGGGTTCTTCGGTTTTGACGATTTCCAGGCGCGGCGTGACGTCGACGCCGTAGTCGGCGGCAGTTTTCTCGTCCAGCGGCTTTTTCTTCGCCTTCATGATGTTGGGCAGCGACGCATAGCGCGGCTCGTTCAGGCGCAGGTCCACAGTGATGATGGCGGGCATCTTCACAGAGATGGTCTGCAGGCCGCCGTCGACCTCACGGGTGACTTTGGCGCTGTCGCCTTCGATGTCCAGCTCAGAGGCAAAGGTGCCCTGGGACCAGCCCAGCAGCGCCGACAGCATCTGGCCGGTAGCATTCATGTCGTTGTCGATTGCCTGCTTGCCGCAGAGCACGACGCCGGGCTGCTCTTCCTCAACCACTTTGGTCAGGATTTTTGCAACGGCCAGCGGCTCGATGTCGGTGTGCACGTCGTCGGCAGCTACCACCAGGATGGCGCGGTCCGCACCCATGGCCAGCGCGGTGCGCAGGGTTTCCTGAGCCTGCTTCACGCCGATCGAAACCGCAATCACCTCATCCGCCTTGCCGGCTTCTTTCAGGCGGATGGCTTCTTCGACAGCGATTTCGTCGAAGGGGTTCATCGACATCTTCACGTTGGCGAGATCGACACCGCTTCCGTCCGCTTTGACGCGAACCTTCACGTTATAGTCAATCACGCGTTTGACAGGCACGAGTACCTTCATTTTGCGTTCTCTCCTTCACAAACGGGACCCGCCACCGGCGACTCCCTTTGATGCTCTCGCAGCGTTGATACCGACTGCTGTGCGGCTGCAACAGGGCAAAATCGTCACGTTAGCACACGCCGACGTCGCGTTTGCGCATTTGGAACATCATTTTTGCAAGAATGTTTCCGATGGGAAGTCTGCCTGCTGAAATGGCAGGGCGCAGGCGGTCTGGATGACGCGTTTGGTGCCGGATTCGCTGAAATCCGGCACCAAAGGGCGAATCAGATTGGAAATATACCCGGGCAGAGAGCCTAGCGGTTAGCGCCAGGCACCCACAGAACGTCGTCCTTGCCGCCGTTGTTGGCGGTGCGGGCTGCAACAAAGAACCAGTCGCTGAGGCGGTTCAGGTATTTCACCGCCGCCGGGTTCACATCGTCAGTTGTGCTGAGATCGGTGGCCAGTCGTTCGGCGCGCCGCGCCACGGTGCGGCAGACATGCAGATGTGCCGCCAGCTTGGATCCGCCGGGCAGGATAAAGCTGCGCAGGGCTTCCAGATCCTTGTTCATCACGTCGATTTCGGCTTCCAGCCGCTCAACCTGTGCCACCGCAATCCGCAGCGGCGGGTATTCAGACTCTGCGTCCTTTTCCATTTCCGGACGGCAAAGGTCGGCGCCCAGGTCGAACAGATCGTTCTGGATCCGCGCCAGCGCCGCATCCATTTCGTCCTCGGCGTCCAGGCGCGCGACACCGACAAATGAGTTCAGCTCATCCGAAGTGCCATAGGCATTCACACGCGCTGAATGCTTGGCCACCCGCTCGCCATTCCCCAGCGCGGTTTCGCCTTTGTCACCGGTGCGGGTGTAAATCTTGTTCAAAACGACCATCGCCACTTATCCTCCCTGGCTCTGCAGATAGACGTAGGCCAGCAGGATCACCACTGCAACGAATTGAAACAGGATGCGCAGCCGCATCATCTTGTTTGCATTGCGGCGGTTGAACTCCCCGCCTTTACCAAAGCCGCCGATGCCAATGACCAGCGCAACAACTACGGCAGCCACGGCAGCCAGTCCCAGATAATACAGCGGATTGCTCATCCTGTCCCCCAAAGCGGATCAATTCGTTGGGTCTCCTCTACCCCGCGCAGAAACAGATGGCGACCCTATCCGAGCTTTACAAGGATGCGGTCAATTGCCCGGGTCGGCAGAATGCGCCGCAGAAAGCCTGCGATATGGGTGGGGGTGGTCACGTAATAGCGCGGATGCGGGCGGCGGGCCTCGCAGGCATGCGCCAGTTTGGCGGTGACGGCTGAGGCAGGCAGTTCGAACCGGTCCGGCCCGCTGCTTTCGTATAGCCGCTTCAGCAGCCGAGATTCGTATAGCTCGCGCAGGGGCGACGCCTTCCAGTTGATGAAGCGCTCGAAATGCGGGATCGACTTTTCGCGGATCTTCGACGTTACCGGCCCTGGTTCAATGAGCACCATGTGGATGCCGGTGCCACGCAACTCCACCCGCAATGTGTCGGTCAGCCCTTCCAGGGCGAATTTCGTGGCTACATAAGCGCCGCGCCAGGGGAATGTGACAAAGCCCAGGATTGAGGAGTTCTGCACAATCCGCCCGTGCCCTTGTTTCCGCATCACCGGAAGCACCTGCCGGGTCAGCTCGTGCCAGCCAAAGAAATTGGCCTCGAAGATTGCCCGCAGCCCGTCGGTCGGCAGATCCTCTACTGCGCCGGGCAGCCCATGAGCTCCGTTGTTGAACAGCGCATCCAGCGTGCCGCCGGTGGCCTCCAGCACTTCGGCCAGCCCGGTGGTGATGCTTTCTGGCTCTGTATAGTCAATTCGCGGGCTCTCGAAACCTTCGGCCCGCATCCGGTCGCAATCGCGCTGTTGCCGACAGGAGGCGAACACGCGCCAACCGCGTTCGCGCATGCCGCGCGCGGCATCCAGGCCGATCCCGGACGAACAGCCGGTAATCAGGATGGTTTTTTTCATGTTTGCGCCCTTCGCCCGGAAACCTCCGGTGCAGTTATGGGCGTTTCTTGCTCACCAGGGAAGCCGCAATCCATCCGACTATCCCTTTGTCAGGCGCCCGCAGATGCAGCCAGCCGGTGCCGCTGTCTTCAATTACGACAACTTCTTCACCCCCAAGCAGACGCATGATGACAGGGTAATTGGTGCCAGGCCCCTGGCGCATATTTACCCGGGACGCGCGTATGCTGCGTCGGTCGATGTACGTCTCTGGCGCGGCAGAGGGGAGAGACGCGGTCTCTTCAATTGCCAAAGAGGCCGGCGCGGCGGTGATTGCTGCCAGCCCGCCATCCAGCGAGGCCAGCTGCAGAGGAGCTGCTTCTGATCCTGACGAAAACGCTGTCTGGGTCGAGGCCAGAACGGCAGAGGCACTGACCAGATGCTGGGCGGCCACGCGCTGGCGCAGGTTCGGGTCGGCTGCCGGTCGGGCAGGGGCCGCAGTTGCACTGCGCCGGGTCAATACCGGCTGTGTGGGTGCCGTGACAGAGGTGATTCTTGCCAGCCGGTGCGTCTCTGCGGCCGGTTCGGCCTTGGCAACAGGCTCCGGCCGTTTGGGCGGCTCAAAATCCGCTCCTCCACTCAACTCGTAAAACCCCCATCCAAGGAAGGCAAAAGATACCAGAACAAATCTCGACATAACCTGGTCCCCCCAGACCAACTAAAGGCAGCTGCATGAAAAAAGAATGTTTCCCAGTGCTAAGTGATCGGCGCTGCTGCCCGTACCCTTCTCTATCTAGGGCAAGTTGACGGTTGGGGAACAGGGGAGAGACTGGCTTTTTCTCCCCAGGCCCGCTGGAGAGCTGTGTGGCAATGCGCGAATTTCGCACCCGCCCGCTTTACCAATTCCGGCAGCGGAAGTATCACCAGTACATGAACGACTTGGTAGAAGATCCCGACATGCCGTCTGCCCCTGAACAGGGTGAAATCCTAGAGCCGCTGCGCCGTGCGATTGGTGAGCGCTACCTGACCTATGCACTCAGCACCATCATGCACCGGGCGCTGCCCGACGCGCGTGACGGGCTGAAGCCGGTGCACCGGCGCATCCTCTATGCGATGAATCGCCTGCGGCTCAGCTCCTCTGGCGGCTTCCTGAAGTCGGCCAAGATTTCCGGCGACACCATGGGCGACTTCCATCCCCACGGCGATGCAGCGATTTATGATGCGATGGCGCGCCTGGCGCAGGACTTCAACGTCCGCTATCCGCTGGTCGACGGCCAGGGCAACTTCGGCAACATCGACGGAGACAACCCGGCGGCCTCGCGCTACACCGAAGCACGGATGACCTTCGTCGCCGAGGCGATGCTGGAAGGTCTGAACGAGAATGCGGTCGATTTCCGCGACAACTATGATGGCCGCCTGACCGAACCGGCGGTGCTGCCCGCGACCTTCCCGAATATCCTGGCCAATGGTGCGGCCGGCATCGCGGTGGGGATGGCCACCAACATCCCGCCGCACAACATCGCCGAGCTGATCGATGCCTGCCTGCATCTGATCAAAATCCCGGATGCCCGCGACGACACCCTCTTGAACTACGTTCCCGGCCCGGATTTTCCCACCGGCGGAATCATCGTCGAGCCCAAGGAAAACATTGCCAAGGCATACAGCACCGGCCGCGGTTCCTTCCGTCTGCGCTGCAAGCACGAGGTTGAGGACCTGGGCCGCGGCCAGTGGCAGATCGTTGTCACCGAAATCCCCTATCAGGTTCAGAAATCCAAGCTGATCGAAAAGATCGCCGAGCTGATCCAGACCAAGAAGGTGCCGATCCTCGCCGACGTGCGCGACGAATCGGCAGATGACATCCGCATCATCCTGGAACCCAAGTCCAAGAACGTAGACCCTGAGATTCTGATGAACATGATGTTCCGGAACTCGGATCTGGAAACGCGTTTCAGCCTTAACATGAACGTGCTGATTGACGGCGTGACGCCCAAGGTCTGCTCGATGAAGGAGGTGCTGCGCGCCTTCCTTGACCATCGCCGCGACGTGCTGCAGCGCCGCTCGCACCACCGGATGGAAAAGATCGACCACCGGCTGGAGGTGCTCGAAGGCTTCATCATCGCCTTCCTGAACCTCGACCGGGTGATCGATATCATCCGCTATGACGAGGACCCCAAGGCCGCCCTGATCCGCGAGGACTGGAGCAAGGACCACGCCCGCGCCTTCACTGAGGCCGAGTACATCACCCCGGCCGCTGGCACGGGTGAGCTGACAGAGGTGCAAGCCGAGGCCATCCTCAACATGCGTCTGCGCAGCTTGCGCAAGCTTGAGGAAATCGAACTGGTCCGTGAACGTGATGCGCTTCGCGAAGAACGTGCCGGGCTGGTCGAGCTTCTGGGGTCGGAAGATCTGCAGTGGTCCCGCATTTCTGAGCAGCTTAAAGAGACCAAAAAGCAGTTCGGCAAAGACTATGCAGGCGGCGCCCGCCGCTCCCTTTTTGCCGAAGCAGGCGAGGTCGAAGACGTGCCGCTGGAGGCGATGGTCGACCGCGAGCCGATCACCGTGGTCTGCTCCCAGATGGGCTGGATCCGGGCGATGACCGGCCATATCGACCTGGAGCGCGAGCTCAAATTCAAGGACGGCGACGGTCCCCGCTTCATTTTCCATGCGGAAACCACCGACCGGCTTCTGGTATTTGGCTCCAACGGTCGATTCTATACCCTGTCGGCGGCCAATCTGCCGGGTGGCCGCGGTATGGGGGAACCTGTGCGCCTGATGGTCGACCTGCCCAATGAGGCAGAGATTGTCGACCTGATGATTCACAACCCAGAAGGCCGTCTGCTGGTCGCCTCCGATGCGGGCAATGGCTTCATCTGCTCTGAGTCGGAAATCGTTGCCCAAACCCGCAGCGGCAAGCAAGTGCTCAACGTCAAGGATGACGAGCGTGCCAAGATCTGTATTCCGGTCGACGGTGACCACGTTGCCATCGTTTCTGAAAACGGCAAGCTGCTGGTGTTCTCGGTCGAGGAAATGCCCGAACTCACCCGTGGCAAGGGCGTGCGCCTGCAGAAATACAACATGGCACGCGGCAAGCAGGGGTCGCTGGAACTGGACGGCGGCCTCAGCGACATCACCACCTTCAAATGGGATGAGGGGCTGAAATGGGAAATGGGCGGAGGTAAGACCCGCCATGAAGCCGACCTGACTCAATGGCTGGGTAAACGGGCAGGTGTCGGCAAACGGCCGCCGCACGGTTTCCCGCGAGATTACAAGTTCAAGTAAGTCAGCAGAAACATGCTGCCTGCCTGTGCCCCCCGCGCCACCCGCGCGGGGGTTGCTGTTTGTCCCCCTTTACCCTGCCTGCCGCCCCCGGCTATCTGGTCTGGACCGAATTTCTCTTGGGGGATTTCCATGATCCGCGTTCTTTCTATGCTGGCTGCGCTGGCTCTGCTTACTGCCTGCGGCGAAACCCAGCTGAACGAGGCGCCAGAGGATCTGGGCGCCTTCCAGGCCCGTGTCACCCACGTTTACACCGAAAAGGCGTTGCAATGGCCGCTGTCGCGCAATGCCGAGCACAGTGAATGGACCGCACCAATCGAAGATGCGCTGAATACCCGCCTGCGCCGCTATTCCGGTGCTCAGGAATACGATGTGGCCGTGACACTTGAGGGCTTTATGCTGGCGCCGCCCGGCGTGCCGGTGCTGTTCTCCCCAAAGAGCGCGGTTGTGGTGAATGTCTTTGTTTATGACGTGGCGGAAAAGAAATTCCTGGCGAAGAAACACCAGATGGAGATCTTTGAAAGCACAACTGGCGAAAGCGCCCTGCTTGGCTCCGGCCACGCCCGTACCAAGCAGGAGCAGATCCAGGGCCTCGCCATCAATATCGCTGACAAAGTAGAGGAATGGATGGCCGAGCAACACAAAGCAGAGGGTTGGTTTGCGCCGCGTACAGCCGCGGAAACCCCGGGCGGTGCGGATGCCGCTGCGGCAGGAACGCAACCGGCTGGATAGAGCGCGCGAAAACCGCTGCCTGTCAAGCAGGAACGGGTTGATTTTTCCGCCCAAACCAAATAATCCGCCGGCGCAGAGGAAACATGGGTCGCATCCGACCCCTCATTTCAAAAGGGCGCCTAAGCAATGGCTAAGGAAAAGTTTGAACGTAATAAACCGCACGTCAACATCGGCACCATCGGCCACGTTGACCACGGCAAGACCACTCTGACCGCGGCGATCACCAAATACTTTGGTGACTTCAAAGCCTACGACCAGATCGACGGCGCCCCGGAAGAAAAAGCCCGCGGCATCACCATCTCGACCGCGCACGTGGAATATGAGACCGACAACCGCCATTACGCGCACGTCGACTGCCCCGGCCACGCTGACTATGTGAAGAACATGATCACCGGTGCGGCGCAGATGGACGGCGCGATCCTGGTTGTGAACGCAGCTGACGGCCCGATGCCGCAGACCCGCGAGCACATCCTGCTGGGCCGCCAGGTTGGCATCCCGAAGATGGTCGTGTTCATGAACAAAGTGGACCAGGTTGACGACGAAGAGCTCCTGGAGCTCGTCGAAATGGAAATCCGCGAACTGCTGTCTTCCTACGAGTACCCGGGCGACGATATTCCGATCGTTGCAGGCTCCGCTCTGGCGGCGATGGAAGGCAACAAGCCGGAAATCGGCGAAGAGAAGATCAAAGAGCTGATGGCGGCTGTTGATGACTACATCGACACCCCTGAGCGCGCTGTTGACCAGCCGTTCCTGATGCCGATCGAAGACGTGTTCTCGATTTCTGGCCGCGGCACCGTTGTGACCGGCCGTGTTGAGCGTGGCGTGATCAACGTTGGCGACTCGATCGAAATCGTTGGTATCCGTGACACTTCCACCACCACCTGTACCGGTGTGGAAATGTTCCGCAAGCTGCTGGACCGCGGTGAAGCAGGCGACAACATCGGCGCCCTGCTGCGTGGTGTGGACCGTGACGGCGTTGAGCGTGGCCAGGTTCTGTGTAAGCCGGGTTCCGTGAAGCCGCACACCAAGTTCGAAGCTGAGGCCTATATCCTCACCAAAGAAGAAGGTGGTCGCCACACCCCGTTCTTCGCGAACTACCGTCCGCAGTTCTACTTCCGCACCACCGACGTGACCGGCACCGTGACCCTGCCGGAAGGCACCGAGATGGTGATGCCGGGCGACAACCTGAAGTTCGACGTTGAGCTGATCGCGCCGATCGCGATGGAAAACGGCCTGCGCTTCGCGATCCGCGAAGGCGGCCGCACCGTCGGCGCCGGCGT